>JAEXTE010000325.1 GCA_023453655.1 Pseudomonadota bacterium | reverse complement strand
CCCAGATCGACCAGGCCCGCGAGGCCGCGGGCATGCCGCCGCTGGCGCCTGCCGAGGTCGCGTCCGCCCCCGCCGACGCCGCCGCGCCGGGCGCCGGGCTGCGCGTACGCGTCTCGCTGGACCCGGAATTTGCCGCGCGCGTGCGCCTGCACGGCGACGCCACCGTGTTCGTGATCGCGCGTGCGGCGGGCGGGCCGCCGATGCCGGTGGCGGTCGAACGCCATGCGCTGCAGTCGCTGCCGCTGGAGGTGGTGCTCGACGACGGCGACAGCCCGATGCCGACGGCGAAGCTGTCGAGCCTGCGCGAGGTCGAAGTGCTGGCGCGCATTTCCGCCACCGGCAGCGCCAACCGCTCCGAAGGCGACCTCGAATCGGCGCCGGTGCGGCTTGCGCTGCCCGCGGACGGGCCGGTGGACCTGGTGATCGGCGCGCAGGCGCCCTGAGGCAAGGACGCCGCGTGCCGCGAGCAGGCGCGGCGCGCACCAGGGCGAGCCTTGCCGGGATGCCGCCTGGCGGCCCGGTCGATGCCGCTAGAATCGCGCGATGACCGAATTCATCCCGCCCGCCACCCGCTGGATCGACCTGCCCTCGCCGTTCGCCATGAAGCGCGGCGGCACGCTGCACGGCGCGCGCGTCGCCTACGAGACCTGGGGCGAACTCGACGCGGCGCGCAGCAACGCCATCCTGATCGTCACCGGCCTCTCGCCGGACGCGCATGCCGCGTCCTGCGCGGCCGACCCGACGCCCGGCTGGTGGGAGGCCATGCTCGGGCCCGGCAAGGCGATCGACACCGGCCGCTGGTTCGTGGTCTGCGTGAACTCGCTGGGCAGCTGCAAGGGTTCGACCGGTCCGGCCTCGCTCAATGCGGCAACCGGCTGCGCCTACCGGCTCGACTTCCCCGACGTCTCGATCGAGGACATCGCCGACGCCGCCGCGCACGTGGTGCGGGCGCTGGGCATCGAACGCCTGGCCTGCGTGATCGGCAATTCGATGGGTGGCATGACCGCGCTGGCCCTGCTGCAGCGCCATCCGGGGCTTGCCCGCAGCCATGTCAACGTCTCGGGCAGCGCCCGCGCCCTGCCGTTCTCGATCGCCGTGCGCTCGCTGCAGCGGGAAGCGATCCGGCTGGATCCCAACTGGAACAACGGCGGATACGACGAGGCCACGTATCCCGAGTCGGGCATGCGCATCGCGCGCAAGCTCGGCGTGATCACCTATCGTTCGGCGCTGGAATGGGACGGCCGCTTCGGCCGCGTGCGCCTGGACTCCGACCAGCTCGACGAGGATCCCTTCGGCCTCGAGTTCCAGGTCGAGAGCTACCTGGAAGGCCACGCGCGGCGCTTCGTGCGCCGCTACGACCCCAACAGCTATCTATACCTGAGCCGTTCGATGGACTGGTTCGACCTGTCGGAGGGCAACGGTGGCGATGTCCTCGCCGCGCTGGCGGGCCTGCGGGTGGAGCGGGCGCTGGCGATCGGCGCGCGCACCGACATCCTGTTCCCGGTCGAGCAGCAGGAGGAGATCGCCGAGGGCCTGGCCCTGGGCGGCGCCGACGCACAGTTCCTCGGGCTGGAATCGCCGCAGGGCCACGACGCCTTCCTGGTGGACTTCGACCGCTTCGGCCCGGCGATCCGCGGCTTCCTCGACGCGCTCTGAACCCCGCGCGGCCGGACCGGCTTGGATTGTTTCAAGCGGTACGGTCTAGAATGGGTCCATGAGCCCTGACGCCGAGACCGGCCTGCCCTTCGAAGGGCGCGAGCGCTTCATCGCCGCCGTCGACGCGGCGGTCCGCAGCGGCGACGGCCACGCGGTCACCGCATCGTTGCGCGGCGTGCTGTGCGAGCTGATCCGCGATCCGTCCGTGCGCCTGCCGGCCTGCGTGCACGACCGGCTCGAGGACCATTACGCCCGGCGCGAGATCTACCGCAGTCCGGACCTGGGCTACAGCGTGATCGCGATGACCTGGGGCCCCGGCCAGGGCACGCCGGTGCACGACCACTGCGGCCTGTGGTGCGTGGAGGGCGTGTGGCACGGCGAACTGGAGATCACCCAGTACGAACTGCTGGAGAGCGACGGCGAGCGCTGCCGCTTCCGCGCCGCCGGCGGCATGCGCGCCGGCCCCGGCAGTGCCGGCAGCCTGATCCCGCCGCACGAGTACCACACCATCCGCAACGCCAGCGAGGACGCGGTGGCGGTATCGGTGCACATCTACGAAGGCCGCATGGACCACTGCTGTCGCTTCGAGCCCGAGGACGGCGAGTGGTACCGGCGCGTGCCGGCGACCCTGGCGATCGATCGCGCCGCCTGAGCCGGTTGCGCTAGGCTTCGGCCCTCCCCCGCCGAGGCACGTCCATGCTGACCGACTTCCTGCTCGCCAGCCTCCACCATCTGCTCGCCTTCGGTCTGGTCGCGATGCTCGCGCTCCAGTCCGGGCTGCTGTCGCGCCCGATCGACGCGGCCGCGATGCGGCGCTTGGCGGGCCTGGACCGGGGCTATGGCCTGACCGCCGTGCTGCTGCTGTTCGCCGGCGGCGCGCGCCTGTTCCACGGGGTCAAGGGCAGCGATTTCTACCTGCACAATCCCTGGTTCCACGCCAAGGT
>JAEXTE010000266.1 GCA_023453655.1 Pseudomonadota bacterium | reverse complement strand
ACGCGGCGACGAACGCGTCGGCGGCGTTGATCTCGCGGTTGAGCCACAGCGGGCGGCCGCTCAGGAACACCGCCACCACGCCGCCTCGCCGGACAACTCCCTCCCCCGCTCGCGGGGGAGGGCTGGGGTGGGGGCCACCGGAGCCACGAGGGTCATGGCCCACGCCCCACCCGAGGCCAAAAAAAAGCCCCGCCGAAGCGGGGCCTTTTCAACACGCGTCTGCAGCGATCAGAACCGGTACTGCGCCGACACGCCGTACAGGTTGGCGCTGCCATCGAACGGCCCGACGATGCGGCTGCCGCTCGACGTGGCGTCCACGCGCGGGTCGTCGGGCTTCAGGTGGCTGAAGGCGAAGTTGACGTCCAGTGCGTCGCTGACCGCCCAGGTGGCGCCGATCGAGTACCAGCGGCGATCGTCGTCGGGCAGGCGCGGGGTGCGGTGCACCAGGCTGGTCGGGGTCTGGTCGTCGGCGATGCCGCCGCGCAGGGTCCAGCGGTCGTTGAGCTTGTACTCGGCGCCCAGCGAGACGAAGGTCGAATCGCTCCACTCGAAAGGCTCGACCGCGTCGGGATCCGGGTTGTCGAACTCGATGCGCACTTCGCGCAGCGACGACCAGCCGGTCTCGGCCCAGCTGGCCGACAGCGCGAAGCGCTCGTTGACCTGCCAGTGGGCGCCGACCTGGAGGACCGACGGGGTGGTCAGCGCCGCGCCGCCCGGGCCGTCCTGGAACAGCGGCGCGGTCATCGGACTGGCGCCGAACACAGCCGCCACGTTGCCCGGCACGGTCCAGTCGGCGGTGCCGACCAGGTCGTAGTCGATCTCGGACCGGTAGCTCACGCCCAGCGCGAAGCTGTCGGTCGGGCGGAAGTGCGCGCCGACCAGCCAGCCGAGGCTGGTGTCGTCGCCCTGGATCTCGACGAAGCCGTCGGCCGCCTGCGGCAGCGCGAAGGGCAGCGGGCGGGTCTGCGGGTTGGAGTACAGCAGGGTGCCGAAATCGACCGAGCGCGACAGGGTCACGTCGGCGCGCGAGATGATCGCGCCGATGCCGACCGAGAAGCGGTCGGTGATGTCGATCGCGCCGGACAGGGCGAGGTCGACGATCTGCACGTCGGAGGTGTGCGCGAAGTAGCGGCCCACCCAGTTGTCGTCGTATTCGGTCTTCAGGCCGAACGGCGCGCTGACCATCGCGCCCAGCGCGACGCCGTTGTCGAGCTTGCGGATGTAGGACATCGCCGGGACCGGGGTCACGCCGCCGGCGTTGCCGCCGTTGCCGCCGGTCATCGGACGGCCGAAGGCGTCGGTGGCCGTGCCTTCGAACTCGTAGTTGAGGTCGATCGCGGTCACGTCGATCTGGAAGGTGCTGCCCTCGAACTGGGTCATCACCGCCGGGTTGTTGGTGACCACCGAGGAATCGCCGGTCTTGGCGGCGGTGCCCGCGAAGGAACTGCCCTGGGACTTGACGCTGTTTTCCTTGAGCTGGAAGCCGGCGGCCTGGACATTGGACGCGAAGGCCATGGCGCCGGCGATGCCGAGGGCCAGGACGGTAACGTGGGGAAGCTTGCGCATTCGTGGTTCTCTCTTACCGGTGACGGGATGTGCCGCGCGCCGCGTGGCTCGCGGGCGGGGCCCGCCTTCGCCGCCGGAATTCTCCCTCCCGACCACGACGCGCGCCGCACTATACCGTACTGCGCCGTGTGGTAAACGTGCGTTCCGGCACGCGACAGGCCGCTCGAACTTGCGCCGGCAAGTCCCTGAACGGGTATGGTTGCCGGCATGTTCGTGTCCGTCCCCACCCGCTCCCGCACCGCGCTGCGCTGGGCCACCCCGCTGCTGGCCGCGGCCCTGTGGGGAGCCTTCGTCTGGGCCGTGTCGCGCCCGGACGCCAGCCAGCGGGCCCTGATGCTGGAGTGGGGGGCCCTGGCGGGCGGGCCGGCCGGGGTCGACCCGTGGCAGCCCTGGCTGGACGCCGGCCACTGGCTACGGCTGCTGAGCGCGCTGTTCCTGCACGCCGACTGGGCGCACCTGCTGGGCAACCTGGTGTTCCTGCTGATCTTCGGCCTGCCGGCCGAACGGGTGATGGGTCCGTGGCGGTTCCTGGCCCTGTTCTTCCTGGGCGGCGGCCTGGCCAACCTGTTCGCGGTGCTGGTGATCGGCGCGCCCGACCGGCTGATCATCGGCGCCAGCGGGGCGGTCTCGGCCCTGATCGGCGCCTACCTGGCGCTGTTCCCGCAGGCCCGGCTGGGCGTGGTGGTCCCGCTGGGGCTGTTCCTGGAGTTCGTCCGCGCCCCGGCCTCGCTGCTGATCGGGGTGTGGGCGGCGCTGCAGGTGGTGTTCGCCTACATCGGCCCGGCGTTCGGCGCCGTGGCCTGGGCCGCGCATGCGGCCGGCTTCGCGTTCGGCATCGTGTTCGCGATGGCCTCGCGCGGCGCCATCGCCAAGCGGCTGCGCCGGGCCAAGGGGTACTGAGCCGGCGGGCTTGCGAAGCGCGCGCGCCACCCTCACTTCCAGCCGACAGCACCCGCACCCTCCGCCACCCCTCCGAACGATGTCCAAGCCGCTTTACAAGATCACCTTCCTCAACCATGGCAAGGTCTACGAGCTGTACGCGCGACGCGTGGACAGCGGCCGGCTGTGGGGTTTCGTCGAGGTCGCCGAACTGGTCTTCGACGTCCACGAGGGCCTGGTGGTCGACCCCACCGAGGAGCGCCTGCGCGACGAGTTCGGCAACACCCGCGCCCTGCACCTGCCCATGCAGTCCATCCTGCGGGTCGAGGAAGTGGAGAAGAAGGGACAGTCGGCGATCCGCGATGCCGTATCGGGGGAGAAGGTGGTCACCCCCTTCCCGCTGCCCGCCAAGCCGCGCTAGGACGCCCGGCGGCCTTGCCGGACCCGCATGGCGCAGGCCGCCCAGGCCTGGGCGATACTTGCGGCGAGGCCCTGCGGGGCGTTCCCACCGCCCGACCGGAAGCCCATGGCATCGACTCCCGCCGCCCTCGCCCTCGTCGCCGCCCGCGGCGCCGCCGGCTCGCTGGCGCGCAACCGGCTGTCGGCCGGG
>JAEXTE010000253.1 GCA_023453655.1 Pseudomonadota bacterium | reverse complement strand
CGCTGGCCCTGCTCGAAACCCTGCGCGACGGCGGGTTGGACGCGCGGCTGTGGATGCCGGGCACGCGTGAGCCGGGTCGCGAGCGCTACGTCGCCGAACTCGAACAGGATGCGGCCCGGCGCGGCCTGCAGGGCGCGCTCGCCATCACCCCGCCCACCGCCGCCATCGCCGAGGCCTACGCGGCCAGCGACCTGGTGCTGCAGCTCTCGCGCAAGCCCGAGGCGTTCGGGCGAACGGTGATCGAAGCGCTGGCCTGCGGGCGCCCCGTCGCCGGCTGGGCGCATGGCGGCAGCGGCGAACTGCTGCGCGAGCTGCTGCCCGGTGGCGCCGTGCCGCCGTTCGATGCGCCGGCGCTGACGCTGGCGGCGCGGAGCCTGCTCGAACGCCCGCCGCCGCTTCCCGATACCATTCCCTACACCCTGAAGGCGATGCAGGACGCCACGCTGTCGGTCTATGACGAACTCCGCGACGCTCCCCACGCCCCCCTTGAACGCTGACGCGCCGGCCGCCGGCTGGCGCTGGGCGCCGCACTGGGTGCTGGCCTTCGTGGCCCTGTGGCCGGCACCCGGCTACGCGGAGGCGGTGATGGTGCTGGGTTCGCTGGCGGCGATCGTGCACCTGCTGGTCGGCCGCTTCCGCGGCGGCATGCGCCTGCTCAGCCACCAGGCCTGGGCGTTGACCAGCGTGCTGTTCTGCGCCTACTGGCTGCCGCAGATGGTGTCCTCGTTCGACGCGCTCGACCACGGCCGCGCGTTCCGCGAGTCGCTGGTGGACCTGCGCTACCTGCCGTTCCTGTGGCTGGCCGCATCGGCGGTGGCCTCGGCGCGCGGCCGGCGCATCACCTTCGGCGGGCTGGCGGCGATCGTGCTGGTGTGGACCCTCGACGCGCTGGTCCAGGTGCTGGCAGGCACCAGCCCGCTGTTCTGGGGCATCGACGCGATCAAGCAGGCGATCAGCGGGCGCCCGATGTGCAGCGTCGAACAGCTCGCGCTGAGCGACCGCCTGGGCGGCGTGCTGGGTCCGTGCAACCTCAAGCTCGGCGTGGTGCTGGCCAGCCTGTCGCCGTTCGCCCTGTACTTCGCCGGGCGCCGCTTCGGCAGCGGCGGCTGGATCCTGGCCGCGCTGCTGATCGGCATCGTGGTGCTGTTCGCCGGCTCGCGCGCCTCGTGGATCACCTTCGCCCTGGTGCTGGCGTTGAGCGGCTGGAGCCTGCTGGGCTGGAAGAAGCTCCTGGGCGTGTTCGCCGCCGGCGCGGTGGCCCTGGCGGTGCTGAGCTGGTTTTCGCCGCAGGTGCAGCAGCGCGTCGCGCGGACCGCGCAGGCCTGGAGCGTCGAGGGCGGCGAGGGCGTGGACACCGCCCTGTCCGGCCGCACCCGCATCTGGGGCGCCGCGGTCTGCATGGCCCGGGAGCATCCGGTCAATGGCGTCGGCGCGCGCGGGTTCCGCCGCGCCTTCCCGGCCTGCGATCCGCGGCCCGGCGAGCCGGCGGCCTGGGGCGAAGGGCCTGCCTTCCACGCGCACCAGATCGTGCTCGAGGTGCTCAGCGAGACCGGGCTGTTCGGCCTGATGCTGTGGCTGGCCGGCGCGGCGATGGCCTGGCGGGCCTGGCGCTTCGCCAGCCGCGACAGTCGCGAGCGTGCCCGTCCGGCGATGCTGGCGCTGGCGGTGACGGTGTTCCCGTTCAACACCCACCTGGCGTTCTACTCGACCTTCTGGGGCGGGCTGACCCTGCTGCTGGCCGCGCTCTACGCCGGCAGCCTGCTCGCCGGCCGCGACGCGACGGACGCGGCGCGTCCTCGCGCCTGACCGGTTTCCACCCGCCCGCGCCGGCGCGATGGCGCGAGCTTGCAACGGGATCAGTACACCGAGCCGCCGCCGGGCTGCCGCTTGAAGCGCCGGTGGATCCACAGGTACTGCGAGGGCGCGGCGCGCGCCATCTCCTCGATGCCGGCGATCACGCGCGCGGTGTCGGCGGTGGGGTCGGCCGACGGGAACTCTTCCAGCGCCGGCCACAGGCACAGCGCGTAGCTGCCGTCCGCGCGCCGCCGGTGCTGGAACAGCACCACGGCCGCGCCCGACAGCCGCGCCAGCGAATGGGTCGAGGTCAGGCTGTGCGCTGGCTGCCCGAAGAAGGGCACGAATACCGCGTCGCCGCGGCTGGGATCCTGGTCGGGCGCGTACCACAGCAGGCCGCCCTTCTTCAGGTGCCGCACCGCGCCGCGCACGTCCTGCTTGGGGAACATCGCCGCGGCGTAACGCGCGCGTCCGCGGCGCACCGCCCATTCCATGGCCGGCGAGGCGTGCGGCCGGTACATGCCCGCCAGCGGCACGTGGTCGCACATCAGCCGCCCGCAGATCTCCAGCGTGCTGAAGTGCCCCGACACCACGATCACGCCGCGGCCATCGGCGCGTGCGGCCTCGATATGCTCCAGCCCCTCGACGGTCAGCCCGCGCCGCATCGGATCGACCGATCCCCACCACGCGCGCGCGAACTCGAACAGGCCGATGCCCAGCGAGGTGAAGTGCTCGCGCAGCAGCGTCTCGCGCGCGGCGGCGTCGAGTCCGGGGAAACACAGCGCGAGGTTGCGCGCGGCGACTTCGCGGCGGTCGCGCAGCAGCACCCGCAGCAGCGTGCCCAGGCCTTGCCCGATCGCGCGCTGCCACATCCAGGGCAGGCGCGCGGCCAGCGCCATCAGGCCGATGCCCAGCCAGGCCGGCCAGTGGCGCGGCGACAGGGGCGGGGCGGGCGGGGCGCTGGAGTGGGAAGCCATGCGCGGATTGTAGTCGGAGGGTCGTGGCGGGCAGGGCGGCACGGGGGGCGATCGCGCAATCCCGCTATCCTGTGCGCATGCCCGCCGTCGACAACACCGAACGCCTGCTGCGCGGCCTGTACTCGGCCGCGCTCTACCTGCTGGTGCCGGTGACGGTCTATCACCTGATCTGGCGCGGATTCCGCCAGGAAGCCTATTTCGAGCGCTGGAGCGAGCGTTACGCGCGCTACGCCGTGCCCGCGGCGCGGACCCCGGTCTGGGTACACGCAGTGTCGGTGGGCGAGGTCAACGCCGTCGCGCCGCTGGTCAACGCCCTGCTTGAAGCGCTGCCCGGTCAGCGCCTGCTGGTGACCACCATCACCCCGACCGGCTCGGCGCGCGTGCGTGCGCTCTGGGGCGAGCGCGTGGACCATGTCTACCTGCCCTACGACCTGGGCGGCGCGGTGCGGCGGTTCCTGAAGCATTTCCGGCCGCAGGTCGCGCTGGTGGTCGAGACTGAGCTGTGGCCCAACCTGCTGCTGTGCTGCCGCGACGCGGGCGTCCCCGCCTACCTGGTCAACGGGCGCCTGTCCGAGCGCTCGCTGCGCGGCTACCGCGTGCTGCGGCCGCTGCTGGCACGGGTGCTGGCGACGCTGCGTCGCGTGGTGGCGCAGTCGGCCGAGGACGCCAGCCGCTTTGGACGGCTCGGCGCGCCGGAGGCTTCGCTGGTGGTGGCGGGCAACCTCAAGTACGACATCGACATCGACGTCGCGTCGCTGGCCCGCGCCGCCAGCGAGTTCCGCGAGCGCATTGGCGGCCGGCCGGTCTGGATCGCCGCCAGCACCCATCCAGAGGAAGAGGCCGCGGTCCTGGCGATCCACCGGCGCCTGCGCGAACGCTGGCCGGACCTGCTGATGCTGTGGGCGCCGCGCCACCCCGAACGCTTCCGCGGCGCGGCGCAGCAGGCCGTCGATGCCGGCTGGCGCGTCGCCACGCGCCGGCTCACGCACTGGCCCGACGCGGACGACGCGGTGTTCGTGCTCGATACGCTGGGCGAACTGCAGCTGTTCTACGCCTGCGCCGACGCGGCGTTCGTCGGCGGCAGCCTGCAGGACATCGGCGGGCACAACCTGCTCGAACCGGCAGCGGTCGGCACCCCGGTGGTCAGCGGACCGCGCTTGCACAACTTCGCCGACATCGCGCGGCAGATGGAAGCGGGCGGCGCGCTGCGCATCGGCCAGGACGCCGATGCGGTGGGCGCAATCCTCGCGCAGCTGCTCGGCGATGCGGACGCGCGCGCGTCGATGCGCGAGGCCGGGCTGGACCTGGTGCGCAAGGGCCGGGGGGCGCTGCGACGCACGCTCGAGGTCATCGGGCCGGACCTGCCGGCGGCGCAGGCCTGAGCCGCGCAGTCCGCGTCGAAGCAGGTCCATGAACGAAGAAGCCGGCGCAGGGCGCCGGCTCCGGGGGCGTACCTTCGTCGCCGCTTACTGCTGCTGCGGCGCCGGCGCCGTGGTGTCGATGGTGAGCAGGCGGTTGATGTCCTGCACCGTCGTCGCGTCCAGCGTGCCCGCGGCCTGCTCGAGCAGCAGGCGGTTGCGCAGGTAGTTGTAGCGGGCCGAGGCATAGGCCTGGCGCGCGCTGAACAGGTTCTGCTGGTTGATCAGCACGTCGATGACGGTGCGGGTGCCCACCTCCAGGCCGACCTGCGAGGCGTCGTACGCGCTCTGCGCCGAAACCAGCGCCAGGCGTCGCGCCTCGACCTCGCTGATGCCCGCGACCAGCGCCTGGTAGGCGTAGCGGGTGTTGCGCTCGATCGCGCGGCGGTTCTGCTCGAGCTGGTCCTGGGCGATGTCGCGACTGTTGATCGCCTGGCGCACGCGCGCCTGGGTCGCGCCGCCGGAGAAGATCGGCACGGTCAGGGTCAGGCCGATCGAATGGCCTTCGTCGGTCACCGCCACCGATCCTGGCGACGGCGAATACCATCCGGTGTTGTTGTTGTAGGTCACGCCCAGGCCCAGCGACGGCAGGTGGCCGGCGCGGGCGGTGGTCACGCCGTGCTCGGCGCCCTGCACCGCGTACTGCGACGCCTGCAGGCTGGGATTGCTGTCGAGGGCGCGCTGCACCCAGGCTTCCGCGTCGCCGCCGGCCGGAAGCTCCGGACGGAAGTCCTCCGGCAGGGCGCGCAGGGCGTTGATCGGCGTGCCGGTGATCTCGGCCAGCGCCTGGTAGGCGTCCTGCAGCGCGTTGCGCGCGAGGATGGTGTTGGCGCGGGCGCCGTCGTACTGGGCGCGGGCCTCGTGCACGTCCGTGATCGGCGCCAGGCCGACCTCGAGGCGCCGGTCGGCGTAGTCGAACTGCTTCTGGAACGCGGCTTCCGCGGCCTCGGCCGCGGTCAGCGTCTCCAGCGCCACCAGCACGTCGAAATAGGCGTTGGCGGTCCGCGAGATCAGCTCGTCGCCCGCGGCCTCCAGGTCGTAGTCGGCGGCGGCGGCGAAGTCGCGCTGCGCCCGCAGGTTGGAGATGGTGCCCAGGTCGAACACGCTCTGGCTGAGCGTGGCACTGTAGTTGCGGCTGCGCGAGGTGCCGGTGGTGCCGGCGTCGTGCGAGCGGCCCAGGCGGGCGGTGCCGTCGATCTGCGGCAGCAGGCCGGCGCGCGCCACCACCACGTCCTCCTGCGAGTTCAGGCGCCTGGATTCGGCGATCGACAGCTGCGGATCGTTGACCCGCGCCAGCTCGTAGGTCTGCATCAGGTCTTCGGCGAAGACCGGCGCGGACGCCAGGGCCAGGGCGAGGGAGAGAACGAGGGGGCGGCGGAGCATCGGGAATCCTTGGCGATGAATGCGGGAACGTGTCAAAACTTGAATTCGGCCGGGGGTTCGGCGCCGGCGAGGTAGGCCAGCCCGGTTTCGAACAACGATTCGGTGCGGGGGCCGTTGACCTCGCCGTGCACCAGCACCGCTTCCATGGCCGGGGCGCGGCCCTGCACCACGAACATCCGCCCACCCGGACGCAGCCACTCCAGGAAACGTGACGGCAGGGTGTCGACCGCGCCCGACACGCAGATCGCGTCGAACTGCCGGCCCGGCGTCCAGGCGAAGGCGTCGGCGGCGATCACGGAGACGTTGCCCAGGCCCTGCGCCTGCAGGCGGGCGGCGGCGGCTTCGGCCAGGTCGGCGTGGCGTTCGATGCTGGTGACCTCGCGCGCCAGCGAGCCCAGGCAGGCGGCCATGAAGCCGCTGCCGGCGCCGATCTCCAGCACCGCCTCGCCACCCTGCAGTTCCAGCGCCTGCAGGGCGCGGCCTTCGAGCACGGGCTTGAACATGGTCTCGCCATGGCCGATCGGCAGCTCCAGGTCGGCATAGGCCAGGGCCCGATGGCGCTCGCCCACGAACGCCTCGCGCGGCAGGCGCGCCAGCACGTCCAGCACGCGCCCGTCAAGCACGTCCCAGGGGCGGACCTGCTGCTCGACCATGTACTCGCGGGCCTTGGCGAAATCGAACGTCATCTTGCTGTCCGGAAAAGGGAAGGGGGTTTGCGATTCTACCGGCCCGGCCGTGCAAATTCCCCGGCGGCCATCATCGCCAGCGGGTCTGGACGGACTGAGTGCCGGAAGTCACCGGGACCGACGGCCTGCGGCGCTCAGGCCCGCTGCCGGTCGTAGGCCCGCAGGAACATGTCGACGGTGGCCGCGATGTGCTCGTCCACCGCGACTGCGCTCGGTCGCTCGCACAGGCCGCAGGCCAGCCGCGTGTGCAGGTCGCCCTTGAGCAGGGCGAAGAACTGGCGCGCGGCACGCGGCAGGTCGGGGATGTCGAGCTCGCCGGCGCGAGCCTCCAGAAAGGCGGTGAAGGCCTGCTGCACCCGTTCCGGGCCGGCTTCCCAGAAGAGCTGGCGCAGGCGTTCGTCGCCGCCCGGGCTCATCATCATCCGGTGCGTGGCCAGGGCCTCGTCGCTGACGATCATGGCGAAGAAGGCGCGCGCGATGCCCTCCAGCTGGGAGCGCAGCGGCGCAGACGGGTCGGCGACGAACAGGTCCCCGGGCATCAGCGAGTCGCAGACCAGCCGGACGGCCTCGCCGAACAGGGTCTCCTTGTCGCCGAAATGGCTGTAGACGGTGAGCTTGGAGACGCCGGCCTCCGAGGCGATCTGGTCCATGCTCGCGCCCTCGAAGCCGAGCCGCGTGAACATGCGCCCGGCGGCCTCCAGGATCGCCGCACGCTTGGCGAGGTCCTTGGGGCGGCCGGGGCCTGCGCTCGGTCTGGTCGCGGCAGCGGGCGGGAGCTTGGGCACCATTCGCGGAATACTAGACTAATCGGTTTGCTATTTATACTCTGCGCGTCCCTGCATTCACCCGGCGCTGCGGATGCGCAACCAGGACCGTCGTCTTCCAATCTGGATCGGCCTGGCGCTGGCCGGACTGCTCTCGGCCTGCAGCGGCGGCGATGCCGCCGACCCGGCGCCCCGCCCGGTCCTGGTGGAACGGCCGCAGGGTGGGCCCGATGCCGCCATCGCCACCTTCGCCGGCGAGATCCGCGCCCGCCGGGAAAGCCCGCTCTCGTTCCGCATCGGCGGCAACCTGGTGCGCCGGCTGGTGGACGCGGGCGAACGCGTGCGCGAGGGCCAGGTGCTCGCCGAACTCGATCCCGGCGACCAGCGCCTGCAGGCCGAGGCCGCGCGGGCGCAGCTGGCGGCGGCCGAAGCCGAACTGGCGCGGGTGCGGGCCGATCGCGCCCGCTACCAGACCCTGGCCCGCGACCAGCTGGTCAGCCGCTCGGCGATGGACGCCCAGGACGCCGCCTGGCGCGCGGCCGAGGAACGGGCGCGCAC
>JAEXTE010000244.1 GCA_023453655.1 Pseudomonadota bacterium | reverse complement strand
GGCCGATCAGGATCGGATGGGCCAGGCCCTCGTCGACCACGGTCTGCACGCCGCGCAGCACGGTCTCGTTCTCGCCCTCGGCATAGACCACGCGCTGCAGGTCGGCGCGGGCGCGGTCGTACAGCGGACGCATCACCAGCGCGGTGCGGTGGTGGAACTGCGAGAGCTTCTCGCGGTAGGCGGCCATGTCCTCGATCGGGCGCGTGGCGACGCCGGTCTCCATTGCCGCCTGGGCCACGGCCGTGGCGACGATGGTCAGCAGGCGCGGGTCGAACGGGCGCGGGATGATGTAGTCCGGGCCGAAGCAGGGAATCTCCTCGCCGTAGGCCGCGCCCAGGTCGCTGGCCTCGCTCTTGGCGAGCGCGGCGATGGCGTGCACGCAGGCCAGCTTCATCGCCTCGTTGATGCCGGTGGCACCGACGTCCAGCGCGCCGCGGAAGATGTAGGGGAAGCAGAGCGCGTTGTTGACCTGGTTGGGGAAATCCGAACGGCCGGTGGCGATGATCGCGTCCGGGCGCACCGCGCGCGCCAGCTCCGGCATGATTTCCGGATACGGGTTGGCCAGCGCCAGGATGATCGGCCGCTCGGCCATGGTCGCGACCATGTCCGGGGTGAGGATGCCGCCGGCCGACAGGCCCAGGAAGATGTCGGCGCCGGCCACGATCTGCGCCAGCTCGCGCTGGTCGGTGTCGCGCGCGTAGCGGCGCTTGGCCTCGTCCAGGTCGTCGCGGCCGGTGTGGATCACGCCGCCGCGGTCGAAGGCGGTGATGTTCTCCGGCTTCAATCCCAGCGCCACCAGCATGTCCAGGCAGGCGATGCCCGCGGCGCCAGCGCCGGTGGTGGCCAGCTTGACGTCCTCGATCTTCTTGCCGGCGATCTCCAGCGCGTTGACCACGGCCGCGCCGACGATGATCGCGGTGCCGTGCTGGTCGTCGTGGAAGACCGGGATGTTGAGCCGCTCGCGCAGCTTGCGCTCGACGATGAAGCACTCCGGCGCCTTGATGTCCTCGAGGTTGATGCCGCCGAAGGTGGGCTCGAGGCTGGCGATGATGTCCACCAGCCTGTCCGGGTCCTTCTCGTCGATCTCGATGTCGAACACGTCGATGCCGGCGAACTTCTGGAACAGCACGCCCTTGCCTTCCATCACCGGCTTGCCGGCCAGCGGGCCGATGTCGCCCAGGCCCAGCACCGCGGTCCCGTTGGAGATCACCGCCACCAGGTTGCCGCGGGCCGTGTAGTCGCTGGCCTTGGTCGGGTCCGCCGCGATTTCCTCGCAGGCATACGCCACGCCCGGCGAATAGGCCAGGGCCAGGTCGCGCTGGGTCAGCATCGGCTTGGTGGCCGCCACCTTGATCTTGCCGCGCGGCTCCATGCGGTGGTAGTCGAGCGCGGCCTTGCGGAAGGCAGCTGCGGAATCGGTGCTGGAAGGCTCGGACATCGCATGCGGGACCTGTGAAGGGCCACCGATTCTAGCCCCTGCCCCCGGCGCGGGCTTGCCCGATCGCCGCGGCGGGGCTGCGGAAGGCGGCGCAAGCGCGCTGGATGGCGCATGGCGCTGCGAAAGCGCGGCGCGCGCAGGTTCAGGCGCCGTTGGAGATCCGGTCCAGGCGGATGCGGTTGGCGAACAGGGAGAACGCCAGCTGCCCGGCCAGGCCGTTGGCGCGCGCCACCCAGTCGGGCAGCCAGCGCGGCGGCGCGAGCACGCCGGCGTCGAACAGCGGGTCCAGGCGGGCCACGTCCTGCAGCGTCATCTTGCCCGCGAACAGGCGCCGGCACTGCAGCAGGCGACCCTCGCGCAGGGCGTGGCGGAAGAACGTGTGCACTTCGACCAGGCCGCGCAGGTACACCGTGTCCTTGGCGAATGCACTGCCGCCGGTGACGGGCACGCCGCGGAACACGCGCTGGGTCGAGGAAAAGCTTTCCGCCGCGTCCTGGCCCGCGTCCCGGAACCAGTCGAACACCTGCAGGAAATCCGCGCCGGCCAGCGCCATCGAGATCGCAGTGGTGCGCAGGCTCACCCGCTTCATGCGCTCGATGTCGATGCTGCCGGTGATCAGTTCGGCCAGCACCGCTAGGCCCTCCTGGGTGGCGGTGACCCGCGGCGAGGACATCGCCAGGCTCGGCAGGGTGGCCTGGGCGCGGCCGTTGAGCGCGGTCAGCGAGTGCACCAGCGCTTCGTGGTGCAGCAGCTGGGCGCGGTCGTAGTCGCTGAAGGCGGCGCCGTCGCGCAGGCGGATGCGGTAGGCGCCGGCGGCGGCCTTGGCAATCAGCTCCGGGTCCAGCTCCACCGTCACCACGCGCCCTTCGAAGAAGGCGTCGAGCTGGTTCTGCAGCTGCAGCTGCAGGGCGGTGGCCGAGATGGTCACCTGCTCCTCGGGCGCCAGCAGCTCCCGGTCGAGTTCGTCGGCGATCCCGATGAAGTGGCGGGCGGCCTCGCCGGTACTGGTGTCGCCGCCCGGCAGCGGATCGTCCGGATGCCCGTAGAGCATCACCGACATCGCGCCCGCGGCCGGCGTGCCCAGGGCCTCGAGCATGCGCGCGGCCAGCGCCCAGTCGCGCGCCGACTCGGCCAGGTAGGCGCCGAGCGGGTGGTCCGGGTCGGCGGCGGCGGCGATGGCCTCCAGTTCGCGCCGGGCCTCGCCGAAGGCGTGCGCGGGGTAGTCGACCCGGGGCAGGCGCCGCTGGCCGCGCGCCAGGTCGGCCAGGAAGTCGCGCTGCACCGTCGCCGGCCAGCTGGCCAGCGACAGCACGCGCAGTTCGCGCGCCGCCCGCACCATGCGGGCGTCGAGGGCGGCGTGGCGGGCGATGGCGTCGATCATCGGCAGGCGGCGGCTTCGGAACGCACACGCTAGCGCAGAAGCGGGCGGCAGGCGCGCGGGCGCCGCCACGGCGTCCGCGGCGCGGCCGGCAGATCGACCGCCGGCCGGCGATCGCCTAGGCTCATCGGATGCTTCTTTTCCGCCTGCGTGCCGTATTTGGCGCGCAGGCGCATGCCAGCTGCGCCAG
>JAEXTE010000178.1 GCA_023453655.1 Pseudomonadota bacterium | reverse complement strand
CAAGGTTAGAACGGCGCGTCGTCGGTCTTCTTCACCACGCGCTTGCGGCCGGGTTCGAACTTGGCCGCGGTCACCAGCGGCTTGGCCGGCTCGAGGCCTTCCGACAGCGGTCGCGCCGCCTTCGCCGCGGCCTTCTTCGTCGCGGTTTTCTTCGTGGTCGCCTTCCTGGCCGCCTTCTTGGCCGGCGCCTTCTTCGCGGCGGCCTTCTTCGGCGCGGCGTCCTTCTTCGCCGGTGCCTTCCTGGCGGCGGCCTTCTTCGCGCCGAAACCGCGGCGCGCCGGCTTGCCGGTTTCCTCGAGCAGGCGGGTCACCTCCTCCAGGGTCAGCGACGCCGGCTCGCGGTCCTTCGGGATCTTGCCGTTCAGCCGGCCGTCGCTGATGTACGGCCCGAAGCGCCCGTTGAGCACCTGGATGTCGCTGCCCTCGAACTCCTTGATCACGCGGTTGCGGGCGATCTCTTCCTTCTGTTCGATCAGGAACACCGCGCGGTCCAGGTCGATCTTGTAGGGGTCGTCTTCCTTGGCCAGCGAGGCGTAGGTGGCGCCGCGCTTGGCGAACGGGCCGAAGCGGCCGATGCCCACGCTCACGTCTTCGCCGTTGCTCTGGCCGAGCGTGCGCGGCAGCTGGAACAGCTCCAGCGCCTCGTCGAGGGTGATCGAATAGATGCTCTGGCCGGGGCGCAGCGAGGCGAAGCGCGGCTTCTCCTCGTCCTCGACGGTGCCGATCTGCACCAGCGGACCGAACTTGCCGATCCTCGCGCTGACCGGGCGGCCGCTCTTGGGGTCCTCGCCCAGCACGCGCACGCTGCCGGCGTCGGCCTTGTCGAGCGAGGCCTTCTTCTCGTCCACCTGCTCCTTGAACGGACCCCAGAACTTCTCCATCAGCGGGACCCACTCCTCCTCGCCGCGGCTGACCGCGTCGAGCTCGTCCTCGAGGTTGGCGGTGAAGTCGTAGTCGACGTACTTGGTGAAGTGGTTGCTGAGGAACTTCGACACCGCGCGGCCCACGTCGGTGGGCTTGAACGCGCGTCCTTCCAGCAGCGCGTACTGCTTGCCGGTCAGGGTCTGGATGATCGAGGCGTAGGTGGACGGGCGACCGATGCCGTACTCCTCCAGCGCCTTGACCAGCGAGGCCTCGGTGTAGCGCGGCGGCGGCTGGGTGAAGTGCTGGTCGGCGTGGACGCGGTCGAGCGGGATGCGGTCGCCGAGCTTCATGACGGGCAGCTTGCGTCCCTCGTCCTCGTCTTCCTTGCCCTTGCTGTCCTTGCCTTCCTCGTACACCGCCAGGAACCCGGGCACGACCACCGTGGTGCCGGAGGCGCGGAAGCCGTGCTCGGCGCCGGCGGCCAGGTCGACGGTCACGGTGTTGAGCGTGGCCGGGATCATCTGCGAGGCCACCGCGCGCTTCCACACCAGCTCGTACAGCCGCCGCTCGTCGTCGGACAGGTAGCGCGCGACCTGCGCCGGCGTGCGCAGCGCCGAGGTCGGCCGCACCGCCTCGTGCGCCTCCTGCGCGTTCTTCGACTTGGTCTGGTAGACGTTGGGCTTGTCCGGCACCGAGGCCGTGCCGAAGTCGCGTGCGATCACGTCGCGGATCTCGCCCAGCGCGTCCTGCGACAGGTTCACCGAGTCGGTACGCATGTAGGTGATGAGGCCGACCGTGCCTTCCTCGCCGATGGCCACGCCCTCGTACAGCTTCTGCGCCACCTGCATGGTGCGGCGGGTGGTGAAGCCGAGCTTGCGCGCGGCCTCCTGCTGCAGGGTCGAGGTGGTGAACGGCGGCGACGGCCGGCGCTTGCGCTCCTTGCTGGCCACGTCGGTGACGTGCAGCGAGCCCTGCGCAGCGGCGGCAATGCGCGAACGCGCGTCCTCGGCGGTCTCGCCGTCGGTGATGGTGAACTGCTCGAACTTCTGCCCATCGAGCTTGACCAGCTTGGCGCCGAAGGGCTGCGAGGGATGCGCGCAGTCGGCCTCGATGGTCCAGTACTCGCGCGCCTTGAACGCCTCGATCTCTTCCTCGCGCTCGACGATCATGCGCAGCGCCGGCGACTGCACGCGGCCGGCCGAGAGGCCCGCCTTGATCTTGCGCCAAAGCACCGGCGAGAGGTTGAAGCCGACCAGGTAGTCGAGCGCGCGCCGCGCCTGCTGCGCATCGACCAGTTCGTCGGCGATGCGGCGGGGCTGGTTCATCGCTTCCTTGATCGCGCGCGGGGTGATCTCGGTGAACACCACCCGCTGCAGGTCCTTGCCCTCGAGCAGGCCGCGTTCTCGCAGGATCTCGGCGATGTGCCAGCTGATCGCCTCGCCCTCGCGGTCCGGGTCGGTCGCCAGCCAGATGCCGTCGGCGGCGCGGGCGGCCTTGGCGATGGCCTCGACATGCTTCTCGTTGCGGTCGATCAGCTCGTAGCGCATGCGGAACCCGTCGTCCGGGTCCACGGCCCCCTCCTTCGGCACCAGGTCGCGGACGTGGCCGTACGAGGCGAGGACCTGGAAGTCCTTGCCGAGGTACTTGTTGATCGTCTTGGCCTTGGCGGGCGATTCGACGATGAGGAGGTGCTTGGGCATCTGGAGGGGGTTCCGGTCGTGGCCTGGGGC
>JAEXTE010000174.1 GCA_023453655.1 Pseudomonadota bacterium | reverse complement strand
GGGGACGCCTCTGGTGCGTCCGCGCTTTTCCTCAGTGCAGCAGGCCCTGCACCGGCGGCAGCGCCGATGCCGCCGCGGTGCCGCGCACGCCGCGCAGCACCGAAACCAGGTCGCGATACGTCTCCGCCAGGCGCGCAAAAAGCCCGGCGTAGGCGTCGCGTCCGGCATCGGCCACGCCCTGGTAGGCGCCGCGCCCGAGGTCGACGAAGTACTCCACGCTCACCCGGCGTCGCTTCGCCAGGGCCGGGAACAGGCCGGCCACCAGCAGGCAGCGGTCGCCCACGTCGCGTAGTGCGTCGGCGCGCGCGCTGCCGGCCTGCTGCTGCGCGTCCAGCCATTCCAGCGCCTGGATGCGCGCCAGCAGGCGCGCGTCGCGCTGGTGGCGCAGCAGGACGAAGACCAGATAGCTCTCCTGCGCCTCGTCGAGTTCGGGCCAGCCGTTGCGGCAGGCCTCACGGATGGCCGATTGCCACAGCTCGGCTGCGGCCCCCTGTCGGATCGTGCCCATGCATCTCCTCCGGTGACACGCCTCGAGCCTAGCGCCGTCCCGGGTGGAGGTGTTGTCAGCAGGCGGCGGGCGCTGCTGCCAGCAGTTCGCGCAGGTCGCCGACCACGCGCCAGGCGCCGGCGCTGTCGAGATCGAAGTCGCGGCGGTAGCCGTAGTCCACCAGGGCCAGCGGCATGGTCGCCGCACGCGCGGCCTCGGCATCGGTGTGCGAGTCGCCCACCATCAGGCATTCGCGCGCGGACAGGCCGAATCCCTCGGCGATGTGCAGCAGCGGCCGCGCGTCGGGCTTGCGTTCGGGCAGGGTGTCGCCGCCGACGATCGCCTCGAAGCGCGCCTCCCAGCCCAGCGCGTGGAGCAGCGGATCGATGAACCGCGCCGGTTTGTTGGTGCACAGCGCGATGCGCACGCCACGCCCGTGCAGGCGCTCCAGCGCCTGTTCCACGCCCGGGTAGGCCACCGCCTGGCGCGGCAGGGAATCGCCGTAGTGGCGCATCAGCAGCGCGTAGGCCGACTCGAAACCATCGCCGTCGGGCAGGACGGCCCCGGCATGGTCCAGGGCGCGCCGCAGCAGCAGGCGCGCGCCATCGCCGATCCAGGCGCGCACCGTGGCCTCGTCCTGGGCGGCATGGCCGAGGTCGAGCAGGGTGCGGTTGACCGCCTCGGCGATGCCGCCGGCGCTGTCGATCAGGGTCCCGTCGAGGTCGAACAGGGCGGCGCGGTAGGGAAACGTCATCGGAAAACCATCGCAACGCGGCCGCCCAGTGTATCGGCCCGCGCGCGCCCGCTCAGGCGCAGGGGGCCTCCGCGAACAGCTGCGCCTGCACGGCCAGCTCCTCCGGGTCCTGGAAATTCGACAGCCCCACCCCCACCAGCCGGTAGCGCGTCGACCCGGGCAGGGCGACGCGCGACAGCAGCGACAGCGCGGTCGCAGTGAACTCCTCCTGCGAGCCCGGCGGCGCGTCCGGGGTGAGGCTGCGGGTGAGGATGCGGAACTGCGCGGTCTTGAGCTTCAGCACCACGGTGCGGCCGATGCGCGGCGTCTTGCGCGTCGCGGCCCAGGCCTTCTCCGCGATGCGGCGCACGTGCGGCGCCAGTTCGTGCAGCGGCAGGTCCTGGGCGAAGGTGTCCTCGGCCGAGATCGACTGTACCGGCTGGTCGGGCTGCACCGGTCGTTCGTCGATGCCGCGGGCACGCCGGTACAGCGAGGCCCCGAAGCTGCCGAAGCGCGCCTGCAGGGCCTCCAGCGGCAGGGTGCGCAACTCGCCCACGGTGCGCACGCCCAGTTCCTCGAGTTTCGCCTGCATCACCTTGCCGACTCCCGGGATGCGACCGACCGGCAGCGGGGTGAGGAAGCCGTCGACCTGGCCGGGGCGCACCACGAACAGGCCGTCGGGCTTGTTCCAGTCCGAGGCGATCTTGGCGATGAACTTGTTGGGGGCCACGCCGGCCGAGGCGGTCAGCGCGGTTTCCTCGCGGATGCGGGCGCGGATCGCCTGTGCGGTGGCGGTGGCGCTCGGGGATGCGATCTTCGGCGCGGTGACGTCCAGATAGGCCTCGTCCAGCGACAGCGGTTCGACCAGGTCGGTGTGCTCGAGGAAGATCGCCCGCACCTGGCGCGAGACCGCCTTGTAGCGCGGGAAGTCCGGCGGCACGAACACCGCCTCCGGACACAGCCGCTCGGCGCGCAGCGCCGGCATCGCCGAGCGCACCCCGTAACCTCGCGCCTCGTAGGAGGCCGCGCAGACCACCGAGCGCGCGCCGCGCCAGGCCACGACCACGGGACGACCGCGCAGCGACGGATCGTCGCGTTGCTCCACCGACGCGTAGAACGCGTCCATGTCGATGTGGATGATCTTGCGCACGGCGCGCCATTCTAGCGGCGGGGCAGCGGGGTCATCGGGGCTGCGGCGGACTCGCAGCCACCGCCGCCACCGTGCCTGCCCCGGGAAGGTTGCAGCGGGAAAGGCTGTACGGTCGATCGGCGAACCGCGACTTGCCGGATCTGCCGGCCGCACGGCTCCGGCGCCCTGCCGGCCCGGAGCCGGGGCATAAAAAAGCCCCGCAGGCAGGGGGGGCCGGCGGGGCTCGGGGAACGGGACTCGGGGAGAAGTCTTACGTTCCGGATCTGCTCCAGGGGATGGGAGAAGATCAGCGACAGACCTTGCATCTGTCGCGAGCTATATGACCACCACCAACATTGAGAGTTCGTGAAGATAGCGCTAGCGCGCTGGACGAATTCAGCCCGCGTTTACTTGTTCCGACGAGCGGTCGTTGCATGCATCCGAGGCACGGGTCACGAAAATGCTCGACCCATGACTTCCGGCGGTTCAGTGGGCCTCGTCCCAGTCCGCGCCGACCCCGGAATCGACCACCAGCGGAACACGCAGTTCCGCTGCTGCAGCCATTCTCCGGGGCACTTCGCGCGGCAGGGCATCCACGAAACCCTCGTCGACTTCGAACACCAGTTCGTCGTGCACCTGCAGGATCATCTGCGCCGCGCCGCCCTGCCCGGCCAGCCAGCCGTCGATGTCGACCATGGCCCGCTTGATGATGTCCGCGGCCGTGCCTTGCATCGGCGCATTGATCGCCGCGCGCTCGGCGCCGGCGCGCTGGGCCTGGTTGCCGCGCTGGATGTATTCCAGGTACAGCCGTCGGCCGAACACCGTTTCCACGTAGCCCTGCTCGCGCGCCTGCTGGCGGGTGCGCTCCATGTAGTCGCGCACGCCCGGGTAGCGCGAGAAGTAGGTCGCGATGTACTCC
>JAEXTE010000150.1 GCA_023453655.1 Pseudomonadota bacterium | reverse complement strand
CGGTGCTGATGCTGACCGCGCGCGACACGCTGGACGAGAAGCTGACCGGCCTGTCGTCGGGCGCGGACGACTATCTCACCAAGCCGTTCGCCATCCAGGAACTGGAGGCCCGGCTGCGGGCGCTGATCCGGCGCGAGCGCCGCCAGGTCGGCTCGGAGGTACTCAAGGTGGCGGACCTGGTGCTCGACCCGGCCAGCATGCGCGCCACCCGCGGCGGAACCGAGCTGCAGCTCTCGCCGATCGGCATGAAGCTGCTGACCATCCTGATGCGCGAGTCGCCGCGGGTAGTCAACCGCCAGGAAATCGAGCGTGAGATCTGGGGCAACGGCCTGCCCGATTCCGACACCCTGCGCAGCCACCTGTACAACCTGCGCAAGATCATCGACAAGCCGTTCGACAAGCCGTTGCTGCACACCGTGCAGAGCGCGGGTTACCGTATCGCCGACATCGACCAGTCGCCCGCCTGATCCAGCGGAACCGTGCAATGCCGCAGGGGTTACCCCGCAAGATCCGCTATGCGTTCGTCACCCAGGGGCTGCTGCTGATCCTCGCGGTGGTGTTCGGGGTGAGCCTGCTCACCCTGCTCACCCGCGACGCGCTGATCAAGCAGCGCCTGACAGTCGAAGCACAGGCGTTCTGGGACCGTCGGGACGCCGGCACCGGCGCGTGGCTGCCCGAGACGGCCACCCTGCGCGGCTACTTCCGGCCGGCGGATGCGGGCGTCGCGGTGCCGCCCGACGTGGCTTCGCTCCCGCGGGGCGTCAACTTCGACTACCGCGGGCACAAAGCGGTGCTGGTGCAGCAGCGACCGGCCGGCATGCTGTACCTGGTGCTGCATACCCGTGGCATCGACGGCCTGATGTGGACATCGGCCGGAGTGATGATCGTCCTCGGGTTGCTGGCCGCGATGGCGATCACCGGCATCACCTACCGGAAGTCGCGCCGCATGGTGCTGCCGGTCAACCGGCTGGCGGAGGAGGTCGAGCGCTGGGACCCTTCGCAGGGCGATCTCACCGCACCGCTGGTGCTGTCCGAGTTCGCCGACGAGCCCAGCCGCGAGGTGCAGGCGCTGTCGCATGCGCTGCAGGGCCTGGCCGGGCGCATCGGCGAGTTCGTGCAGCGCGAACGCGACTTCACCCGCGACGCCAGCCACGAACTGCGCACGCCGCTCACCGTGGTGCGCGTGGCCAGCGACATGCTGCTGGCCGATCCGGCGCTGCCGGCGCACGGCCGGCGTCCCCTCGAGCGCATCCAGCGCGCTGCGCGCGACATGGAGGCGGTGGTCGATGCCTTCCTCGTACTGGCCCGCGAGAGCGGGGTGGCGCCGGTGAGCGAGCACGTCGACGTCGCCGAGGTGGTGGGCGAGGAAGTCGAGAAGGTGCGGCCGCTGCTGGCCGGCAAGCCGGTCGAGCTGCGGCTGGCGGTCGAGGCCGAACCCGCGCTGTTCGTGCCGCCCAGCGTGCTGGGCGTGGTGGTGCGCAACCTGCTGCAGAACGCCTGCCACTTCACCGAGCGCGGCAGCGTCGATGTGTCGGTCGGCCAGGACCGGGTGGTGGTGCGCGACAGCGGCATCGGCATGTCCGCCGACACCCTGCGCCATGTCTACGACCCGTTCTTCCGCGCCGACGCCTTCAGTCCGCTCGGCAAGGGCTTCGGGCTCACCATCGCCAACCGCCTGGTGCGCCGTTTCGGCTGGCAGCTGCAGCTCGAAAGCGTCGAGCACCAGGGCACGGTCGCCACCCTCCGCTTCACGCCGGCCTCCCCGGCCTGACCCGCATGCCGGGCCACGCGCATCGCCTGTCAACCGGGCGCGTGCCGGTGCGTTGGCCTGCCTGACGCAGAACTGTCTCTGGACCAAAGCATGAGCCGACCCCCAAGCCGCCGCCGGCGCTTGTCCCCCCGTTATCTCGTGGCCGCGGTCGTCGCCGTCGCGCTGGCTGCCGCCGCCTGGGTATGGTGGCGGGGCGCGGCCGAACGCGGCGATGAATCGCCATGGCGCACCGTCCAGGTCGAGCGTGGCGATATCCGCGTGGCGATCTCGGCCACCGGCACGCTCAGCGCGATCTCCACGGTCACCGTCGGCAGCCAGATCTCGGGGCAGGTCACCGAGGTGCTGGTCGATTTCAACAGCCAGGTCCGCCAGGGCGACGTGCTGGCGCGCATCGACCCGCGCACCTACGAGGCGCAGATCGAGCAGGGCGCCGCACAGATCGCCAGCGCCCGCGCCTCGCTGGCCCAGGCCCAGGCCACGCTGCGCAATGCCGAGCTGGACTACCGACGCAAGGCCGACCTGGGCGGGCGCCAGCTGGTCTCCCGCGCCGACGTCGACCTCGCCCGCGCCGCACTCGACCAGGCGCGCGCCCAGGTCGCCGCGACCCAGGCCCAGATCCGCCAGCAGAACGCCTCCACCGAAACCGCCCGGGTCAACTTCGAACGCACCGTGATCACCTCGCCGGTCGACGGCGTGGTGCTCACCCGCACGATCGAACCAGGCCAGACCGTGGCGGCCAGCCTGCAGGCGCCTGAGCTGTTCACCATCGCCGAAGACCTGTCGAAGATGAAGATCGAGCTGGCGGTGGACGAGGCCGACATCGGCCAGGTCAAGCCGGGCCAGCCGGTGTCGTTCACCGCCGACGCGTTCCCGGACCGCCAGTTCCGCGGCGTGGTCGACCAGGTGCGCCTGGCCGCGACCACGACCAACAACGTGGTCACCTACCCGGTCGTGGTGAGCGTCGACAACTCGGACAACACCCTGCTGCCGGGCCTGACGGTCAATGCCGAGATCGAGGTCAGCAACCGCAGCGACGTGCTCAAGGTCAGCAACGCCGCGCTGCGCTACAAGCCGGTGGGCGATACGGCCGCGCCGCAGGCGGGCGGTGGCCGCGGCGGCGCCGCGATGCGGGGCGAACTGGAGCGCGGGGCGGGCGAACTCGACCTCGACCAGGCGCAACGCGCCGCCTTCGACGCGGCGCTTGCCGCGCAGCGCCAGCG
>JAEXTE010000146.1 GCA_023453655.1 Pseudomonadota bacterium | reverse complement strand
TGCTGGCGCTGGCCCTGCATGCGCCGGCGCACGCCGTCGCGCTTGCCCTTGCCGCGGCCGGGCTGGTGCTGGTCGCCGGGATCGGCTGGGTCGCCGACCACCGCCCGCTCTCCGCGCGGTTGCGTCTGGCCGTGCATGGCGCGGCCGCTGCGCTGCTGTGCGCTGCCCTGTGGCGGGCCGGTGGCGCGCCGCTGGACCTGGCGATCGCCTTCGCCGCCGTTCTGGTCCTCGTCAACGTCTGGAACTTCATGGACGGCATCAACGGCATCGCCACCAGCCAGGCGGCGTTGGTGGCCGTGGCCTGCGCGCTGTTCGCGTCGACGGGGCCGGCGTTCTGGCTGGGCCTGGCGCTTGCGGCCGCGGCCTGCGGCTTTCTGCCCTTCAATTTCCCGCGAGCCCGGATCTTCCTTGGCGACGTGGGGAGCGGTGCGCTCGGCTATGCGCTCGCCGGACTGGTGGCCTTCGCTTCGATCGGCGCCGATCCAGCCACGCGGCTGCTCGTGGCGATGCCGCTGTTGCCGTTCCTGCTTGACGCGTCCTTGACACTGCTTGCGCGCATCGTACGTCGCGAGCGCTGGTGGGAACCGCATACCCAGCATGCCTACCAGGCATGGGCCCGCCGGCGCGGGCATGCCCGGGTCACGCTGGCTTACGCGTTCGCTGCGACCTTGGTCGCGTCTGTTGCGTTTGCCATGCGTTCATCGACTTTCGCGCTTATCATGGTGTCCTATCTGGTGATGCTTGCCTTGGGGGGAATGGCATGGAAGCTGTTGCGCAGATGATTCATGGATAAGGACCAGGACCCCCTCCGAGACAGGACGCCTTGACGATGCTCAGTTTGAAGGACCGCGTGGCGGTGACCATGCCGCGGATGGCGGTGGTCGTCCACGACCTGGGCATGGTCTGGCTGTGCTGGCTGGCGTTGCACCAGTTCCGCTACGCGCTGCAGCCGTCGAACGGGGTGCCCGGCGTCGGCTTGGCCGAGGTGGCGCTGGTCCTGTTCGCCCAGGGCGCGGTGTTCTGGCAGGTGGGCCTGTATCGCGGCGTGTGGCGGTTCGCCAGCCTCCCCGACCTGCTCAACATCCTCAAGGCCTCGGTGATCGGCCTGCTGGGGATCATGCTGGCGCTGTTCGTCTACAACCGCCTCGACCAGGTGCCGCGGTCGGTCCTGCTGCTGTACCCGCTGCTGCTGACCGCCATGCTCGGCATGCCGCGGCTGATGTACCGGGCGTGGAAGGACCACAGTATCGCCCGCACAGACAAGGCCTCCATTCGCGTCCTCATCCTCGGCGCGGGCCAGGCCGGCGAGACCCTGGTCCGCGACCTGCGTCGCGCCGGTGCCTACGATCCGGTCGGGTTCCTGGACGATGCGGCCAAGCTGCGCGGCAGCCGCCTGCAGGGCATCCCCGTGCTGGGCCGGATCGAGGATGTCGTCCGCATCGCACCGGAGACGGCCGCGGGCCTGCTGGTGATCGCCATGCCGTCGGTGGACGCTGCGACCATGCGCCGCGTCGTCGCGGCCTGCGAGCAGACCGGCTTGCCGTTCCGCACCGTGCCGCGCCTGGACGACATGCTCGAAGGGCGCTCGCTGCCCGGCGAACTGAAGGAAGTGGCGATCGAGGACCTGCTCGGGCGCCAGCCGGTGACACCCGACTGGAAGGCGATCCGCGGATGGCTGGGCGGTCGCAGCGTCCTGATCACCGGGGGCGGTGGATCGATCGGCGGCGAACTGTGCCGCCAGTGCGCCCGTCATGGGGCGGCGCGCATCGCGCTGATCGAGATCGACGAACTGGCCCTGATCATGGCCGAGTCCGAACTGCGGCGCGATTTCCCGCAGATCCAGTGCATCCCGGTCCTGGGTGACTGCGGCGACCCGGCGGTGATGCGCCACGCGCTGCGGCTGTGCAATCCGGATGCGGTGTTCCATGCCGCCGCCTACAAGCAGGTACCGGTGCTGGAAGGCCAGCTGCGCGAGGCGGTGCGCAACAACGTCCTGGCGACCGAGGTGGTGGCGCGCGAGGCCGCGGCTGCCAGGGTCGGCACCTTCGTGCTGATCTCCACCGACAAGGCAGTCGATCCGGTCAACGTGCTCGGCGCCACCAAGCGCCTGGCCGAGATGGTCTGCCAGGCCATGGCCGAACCCGATGGCACGCACTTCGTGACGGTCCGCTTCGGCAACGTGCTCGACTCCGCCGGCTGCGTGGTTCCGGTATTCCGCGAGCAGATCCGCAACGGCGGTCCGGTGACGGTGACCGATCCGGAAGTGACCCGTTACTTCATGACCATCCCCGAGGCCTGCCAGCTGATCATGCAGTCGGTGGCGATCGGCTCGCGCGAGGCCGTGTACACGCTGGACATGGGCGAACCGGTGCCGATCCGCCTGCTGGCCGAGCAGATGATCCGCCTGGCGGGCAAGCAGCCGGGCCGCGATATCGCGATCGTCTACACCGGCCTGCGCCCGGGCGAGAAGCTGCACGAAACTCTGTTCCACGCCGACGCGCGCTACCGGCCGACGCTGCACCCGAAAATCCTGCAGGCGGAAGCGCGTTGGGTGTCCAAGGAGAAGCTCCAGCATTCGCTGGTCGGCTTGCGCGAGGCCGTGGCGAGCTTCGACGTCGAGCTGCTCGGGCGTCTGCTGCGGGAGGCGCTGCCGGAGTTCCAGCCTTCCCAGGCTGCCAGCGAGCGCGAAGGCAGCGGGACGGTCGTTGCATTCCCAGCCAGACAGGCACGTAGAACATGACGCAACGCATCCGCAAGGCCGTGTTTCCGGTCGCAGGACTGGGGACGCGGTTCCTTCCCG
>JAEXTE010000109.1 GCA_023453655.1 Pseudomonadota bacterium | reverse complement strand
GGCGCGTGGCCGCCCCCTTAACCAGTCCACCCGCGCGCCGCCGCGCGCCGGCCGGACTACAGCGCGCGCGCGGCCGCGACCACGGCCTCGACCGTGATCCCGAAGTGCTTGTACAGTTCGCCCGCCGGCGCACTGGCGCCGAAGGTGTCGATGCCGACCACCGCGCCATCCAGGCCGACGTACTGGCGCCAGAAGCCGGTGACGCCGGCTTCCACCGCCACGCGCTTGCGCACCGCGCCTGGCAGCACCGATTCGCGATACGCCGCATCCTGGCGCTCGAACACGTCGGTCGACGGCATCGACACCACGCGCACGTTCTCGCCCAGCTGTTCGGCGGCCGCGGTCGCCAGCTCCACTTCCGAGCCGGTGGCGATGAGGATGATCTCCGGCGTGCCCTTCGCTTCCTTCAGCACGTAGCCGCCGCGCGCGATGTCGCGCACCTGCTGCGCGTCGCGCGGCTGGTGCTGCAGGTTCTGCCGCGAGAACACCAGGCACGACGGGCCGTCGCGACGTTCGATCGCCGCCTTCCACGCCACCGCCGTCTCGACCGCGTCGCAGGGACGCCACACGTCGTTGTTGGGGATGTAGCGCAGCGAGGCCAGGTGCTCGACCGGCTGGTGGGTCGGGCCGTCCTCGCCCAGGCCGATCGAGTCGTGGGTGTAGACGTGGATGCCCGGCGACTGCATCAGCGCGCTCATGCGCACGGCGTTGCGCGCGTAATCGCTGAACACCAGGAAGGTGGCGTCGTAGGGCAGAAAGCCGCCATGCAGCGACAGCGCGTTGGCGATGGCGGTCATTCCGAACTCGCGCACGCCGTAGTTGATGTAGTTGGCGTCCGGCGAGGTGCCGGTCACCGGCTGGCTGCCCTTCCACAGGGTGAGGTTGGAATGGGCCAGGTCGGCAGAGCCGCCGATCAGCTCGGGCAGCAGCGGCGCATAGGCCTCGATCGCCATCTGCGAGGCCTTGCGCGAAGCGACGACGGGACCTTCGGCCTGCAGCCTGGCGATGTAGGCGTCGGCCGCGGCGGAGAAGTCCCGCGGCAGCTCGCAGCGCATGCGGCGCTGCAGCTCGGCGGCCTGCTCGGGATATTCGGCGGCGTAACGCTCCATCAGCGCGTTCCACTTCGCCTCGCGCTCGGCACCCGCGTCGGTCGCGCGCCAGGCATCGGCGATCGGCTGCGGCACGACGAAGGCTTCGTGCGCCCAGGACAGGCCCTGGCGGGTGGCCACGACCTCGTCCTTGCCCAGCGGCGCGCCGTGCGAGGATTCCTTGCCCGCCTTGGCCGGCGAACCGTAGCCGATCGTGGTGCGGCAGCAGATCAGGGTGGGCTTGTCGTCGTGCGCGAGCGCGGCTTCGATCACCGCCTTGATCCTGTCGGCATCGTGGCCGTCGACGTCGCGGATCACGCGCCAGCCGTAGGCCTCGAAGCGCTTCGGCGTATCGTCGGTGAACCAGCCCTCGACCTGGCCGTCGATTGAAATGCCGTTGTCGTCCCAGAACGCGACGAGCTTGCCCAGGCCCCAGGTGCCGGCCAGCGAGGCGGCCTCGTGGGAGATGCCTTCCATCAGGCAGCCGTCGCCCATGAACACCCAGGTGCGATGGTCGACGACGTCGAGGCCCGGGCGGTTGAAGCGCTGCGCCAGCAGCTTCTCGGCCAGCGCGAAGCCGACCGCGTTGGCGAAGCCCTGGCCGAGCGGGCCGGTGGTGGTCTCCACGCCCGGGGTCATGAAGTTCTCGGGATGTCCCGGCGTCTTCGACTCCAGCTGGCGGAAGCGCTTGAGTTCCTCGATCGACAGGTCGTAGCCGCTCAGGTGCAGCAGCGCGTACTGCAGCATCGAACCGTGGCCGTTGGACAGCACGAAGCGGTCGCGGTTGCTCCACTTCGGATTGGCCGGGTTGTGGCTGTGGTAGTCGTTCCACAGCACCTCGGCGATGTCGGCCATGCCCATGGGCATGCCCGGATGGCCGGACTTGGCGGCCTCCACGCCGTCGATGGCGAGGAAACGGATGGCGTTGGCGAGCTCTCTGCGGCTGGGAGTGGTCATGTGCGGACGGGCAGCGAAGGGAGAATCCCCGGAACCGGGGCCCGCCATTGTCCCATGCCCGGCCGCGGCTGTGGCCCGGCCGGGGCCATGATCGCGCGGTTTCGTCCGCAACCGCCGCGCGGCGGCGTCAGGCCGCGGCGATATCCGGCCCGGAATCGCTCTCGCCGCGCGAGACCAGGGCGGCGATGCCGAGGTCGCCGGCCACGTTCACCGTGGTCCGGCACATGTCGAGGAAATGGTTCACGCCCAGCACCAGGCCGATGCCCTCCGGCGGCACCCCGACCATCGCACATATCAGCGCCACCACCGGCAGCGAGCCCGAGGGCACGCCGGCGGTCCCGATGCCGCCGAGGATGCACACCAGCATCACCATGACCTGCTGGCCGAGGCTGAGATCGACGTTGAAGAACTGCGCCAGGAAGATCACCGTCACGCCCTCGAACAGCGCGGTGCCGTTCTGGTTGGCGGTGGCGCCGATGGTGAGCACGAAGCGCGACACCTTCTTCGGCAGCTTCAGGTTGTCGTCGGCCACGCGCAGCGCGGTCGGCAGGGTGGCGTTGCTCGAGGCGGTGGAGAAGGCCATCAGCATCGCCTCCTGCACCCCGCGGAAGAACGCCAGCGGCGACCAGCCCGCCACCAGGCGAAGGGCCAGCGAGTAGGTCACCACCATGTGGATGACCAGGGCGCCCACCACCACCAGCACGAACTGGCCGAGCCGCAGCAGCAGGTCCCAGCCGAACAGCACGGCCAGGTTGAACATGAAGCAGAACACCGCATAGGGCGCGAGCCGGATCACCAGCCCGATCAGGGTCATCGAGATCTCGAACAGGCCCTCGATGCCGCGCTTGAGCACCGCGGTCTGCGGCGTCTGCGTGAGCACCAGGCCGACGCCGAACATCAGCGCGAAGAACATCAGCGCCAGGATGTTGGCGTTGTTGGAGGCCGCGCCGATCACGTTCTGCGGCACGATCGACAGCAGCATGTCCATGCCCTTGGGCTGCTGGGTGCTGTCGCGGACGATCGCCTGCGCGCGCTCGGCGCCTTCGGTGAGCAACTGCTGCGCGAGCGCCGGGTCCACGCCGGCGCCGGGCTTGAACAGGTTGACCATCACCAGGCCCAGCAGCACGGCCAGGCCGGACAGCAGGATCGTCCAGGCCAGGGTGCGCCAGCCGATGCGGCCGAGCGCACCGATGTCGCCCATCTCCGACACGCCGACCACCAGCGCCGAGAACAGCAGCGGCACGATCAGCATGAAGATCAGGCTCAGGAACAGCTGCGAGAACGGCGTGGTGGCATAGCGCGTCAGCGCCTGCACCCATTCCGCGTCGGCGCCGATGCCGTAGTGGACGAACAGACCCAGGCCCAGGCCGACGACGAAGCCGATCGCGATCTTCCAGTGCAGGGGCATCGCCGTGCGGGTGCCACGGGTGGGTTCGGTCATCGGCGCTGTCTCTGCTGCAACAATCGCCGCAGCTTAACAAAAGCGGTGTCCGCGCCAGCGCCCGCTGCGCGGTGGCGTGGCCTTGCGGCTACCGGCCGCTGCGCGGGTACAGCGGCGGCAGCAGGTCCTCGCCGGGTTCGGCGGGGGGGCCCGGATCACGCCACGCAGGCCCCTTGGCGAACGCCGTGCGCAGCGCGGCGCGGGCCGTGCCCAGGTCGCCATCCGCCCAGCGCGCCAGCTGCAGCTGGTGCAGCGCGTCGCGCTGCGCCTCGTCGCCGAGCATCCGCGACACCGCATCGAGGCTGGCGGCCGCAGGACTGGCGAGGGCGCGCAAGGCCTGTTCGACCTCGCCCGGATCTCCCACCTGCAGCACGCGCTGGAGCTCGCGCGCCGACGTCGCCCGCGCGCCCGCGACCGGTGCCGTGGGCGCGCCTCCTGCGACGACGGCAACAGGAGCCTTGCGCCGCAGCGCCCAGGCCAGCGTCGCCATCCACAGCAGCGCAAACATCATGGCGATCCACGGCCAGGGACCGGCAGCGCGAGGCGCGGCCTCGCCCGCCACCGACACCACCGGTGCGCCGTCCACGGCCGGCGCGTCCCCGGCCGCGACCTCCAGCGACAGCGGCGGCAACGACGCGACGCGGGCGGCGCCGGCGCGCACGTCCCACCATTCCACCCGCGGCCCGGGCAGCTGCAGTGGACCGGCGGCAGCGGGCACCAGCGCGAAGCGACGGGTCATGCGGGTGCGCAGGCGGCCGTGCTCGAAACTTTCGTCCACCTGCGCCGGTTCGGGCAGGACCTGGACGCCGGCGATCGCGGGCAGCCGCAGCTCGGGCAGCTGGCTGGCCGCGGCGCCGTCGGCGACCAGTTCGATATCCACCGTCACCGCATCGCCGGCGCGCGCAGCCTGCGGGGTGGCCAGGTAGCGAAGCTCCAGCGCGTGCAGCGGCAGCCACGGCTGCGGCGCGCCATCGGGCACCGGGCGCACCTGCAGGATCCGCGGCGGCCCGTCGGCGCGCAGCGCGCGGCGCCCGCTGCCGAACATGTCGTCGAAGAAGCCGCCCACGCCGGTGCCCTCGAAACGCGCGCCCGGAATCGTGAGCACGCCGCTGCGCTCGGGCACCACGAGGAAGCGGCGCTCGACCACGGTGTAGCGCCGGCCGGCCACTTCGCGGGTGTACTGCAGGTCGCTGCCGACCCGCTGCATCGACGCGCCCTCGGGCTGCGGCTGGTCGAGCTGGCCGGACACCAGCGGCGTGGCGTAGTACAGGCGCAGCGTGTAGCCGATCGACTGCTGGACGTAGGGTTCCTGGCTGTCGGCTTCGCCCTCGACGAAGGCGGGCTCGCCCGCCCGCGCCGGCGCGGCGGAGGCCGGCGCGACGGTCAGCTGCAGCGGGGCGGTGGACTCGTTGCCCACGCGCAGCGCCGGGATGGTCATCAGGCCGTCGCGGCGCGGCTTGAGCGCGACCGCGAACAGCACCCGGTCGCGCTGCCGGCCGCCGGTGCGCTCGATCCCGCGGCTGCTGCTGTGCCCGCTGAGCACGAAATCCGGCACCAGCGCATCGAAGTCGGGCATGCGCACGCCGGCCTGGTCGGTCTCGATGTTGAGCGTGGTGGTCTCACCGACCTCGATGCGGTCGCGATCGAGCCAGGCGCGGGTGGCCGCCTGCGCGGGCGGCACGCATGACAACAGCAGGATCGCGCAGGCCAGTGCGCGCAGGATCGGGGTCATGGCGAGGGTTCTCCGCCGGTGCGGCGCTGGTGCTCGAGGCGGAAGCGCGCGCGCAGCAGTCCGCCAGGGTCGTCGGGAACGCGCCGCAGCCAGGCCTCGCCCGCCTGCCGGCGCTCGCGCTCGGCCTCGGTCTCGGCCTGCTCCGGATCGCCGGCGACGCGCTCGCCCTGGTCGGTGCGCTGTCCGCCATCGTCGTCGAGGGCCTGCTGCATGCGTCGCTGCTGCGCGGCATCGGCGTCGCGCTGCCGGCGCGATTCATCGTCGCGGGACGCCTGTTCCGGCGCATGGTCCGGATCGGCCGACTCGCGCCCTGCGCCAGCATCGTCTTCGGGAGCTTCAGGTGTGGCCGACGTAGCCTCGCCTTCTCCACCGCCGCGTCCATCGCGCTGCCGGTCGGCCTGCTCCTGCTCCCGGTTGCCCTCGCCGCCCGCGGGCGGCTTGCGGCGCAGCGCCGCCTCCACCACGGCGCGGTTGGCCACGGCATCGGCCATGCCGGGCTGGCGCCGCAGCGATTCGTCGTAAGCCTCGAGCGCTTCTTCCAGGCGGCCCGCGCGCGCCAGTGCATTGCCGCGGTTGTAGGCCGCGTCGGCCCCGGGCAGCGTGGCCCAGGCCCTGGCCGCCTCGTCGTAACGCCCGGCGCGATAGGCCTCGATCGCCTCGCGCATGCGCGCATGCGCCACCTGGTCGGCGCGCCGCCACGGCGTCGATGCGCGCGCGTCGGCGGCCTGCAGCGCCGGCATCGGCAGCAGCAGGCAGGTGGCCAGCACCGCGACCATCGCGCCGCGGCGGAAGGCCAGCAACATCAACAGCATCAGCGGCGGCAGCAGCCACCAGCCC
>JAEXTE010000086.1 GCA_023453655.1 Pseudomonadota bacterium | reverse complement strand
AATGCCGCGGCGCCCGCTCCAAGGTCACCTGGACCCAGGTGGAGACCGGCTCGGCGATCACCTGGAAGTACCCGTCGTGCGTGCTGCTGGGCGACGACTCGGTGGGCGAGTTCCACTCGGTGGCGCTGACCCACCACCGCCAGCAGGCCGACACCGGCACCAAGATGATCCACGTCGGCAAGCGCACCAAGAGCAAGATCGTCAGCAAGGGCATCAGCGCCGGCCACGGCCAGAACACCTACCGCGGCCTGGTCAAGATCGCCGCGGGCGCCGAAGGCGCGCGCAACTACACCCAGTGCGACAGCCTGCTGATCGGCAAGAAGTGCGGTGCGCACACCTTCCCCTATATCGAGGTGAAGAACCCCGGCGCGACCGTCGAGCACGAGGCCACCACCTCGAAGATCAGCGACGACCAGATGTTCTACTGCCGCGCGCGCGGCATCTCCGAGGAGGACGCGGTGAGCCTGATCGTCGACGGCTTCTGCAAGCAGGTCTTCCGCGAGCTGCCGATGGAATTCGCGGTCGAGGCCAAGAAGCTGCTGGATGTGTCGCTGGAAGGTTCGGTGGGATGAATCTCGCACCGGCCCTCGCCGTTGCCGCACTGCTGTCGCTGCTGCCCGCCTGCCGGGCGGCGGAGACGGCGACGGCTGGCGATAGCGCGCCTGCGCACCGGGCCGCTGGTACGGGCCTCGTCGCGCTGGCTGCGATGCCGTCGCCGCGCGCGGCGCACTCGGCAACGCTTCTTTCCGACGGCAGGGTGCTGCTCGCGGGCGGCTGCACCGCGGACGGCTGCGAGGAAGGCATCGCCGGCGACGCCCTGCTGTTCGACCCCACGTCGCTGGCGTTCTCCCAGGCAGGCAATCTCGTCCAGCCGCGCGTCGGCCATCGCGCGGTCGCGCTCGCGGATGGCTCGGTGCTGCTGCTGGGCGGCCACACCGCCGAGGGCCCGACCGCGCTGGTGGAGCGCTACGATCCGGCCAGCCGACAGTTCTCGATACACGGCCGGCTGCTCGAAGCGCGCGACGGTTTCAGTGCCACCGTGCTGGCCGATGGCAGCGTGCTGGTCGCCGGCGGCTACGCGGCGGGCATGCGGCGCCTGGCCAGCGCCGAACGTTACGACACCACGAGCGGCCGCTCGGCGCCCGCGGGCGCCATGTCCACGCCGCGCATGTCGCACACCGCGACCCTGCTGGGCGACGGCCGCGTCCTGCTGGCGGGCGGATCGCGCTCCCGCAGCGAAGTCACCGCGGGCGTGGACCTGTTCGACCCCGCCAGCAATACCTTTTCCCCCGCCGGCGAGCTCGCACGGGCCCGCCACAAGCATGCCGCCGTGGCGATCGGCGGGCGCGTGCTGCTGGTCGGTGGCGCCGGCATCCCCGAGGCCCAGGACCACTTTCGCGACAGCGAGTGGTGGGGCCCGGACGGCATCGCCGCGGGCCCGCGCATGCAGCTCGGCCGCTACAAGTTCCTCGACGCCGTGGCGCCGCTGGCCGACGGCAGCGTCCTGGTGGCAGGCGGCGGTGCGCATGCGGAGCGGCTCGATGCTGCCGGCACCGCGTTCCACCCGGTCGACGGCGCCATCGGTACCGCGCTGGCCTTTTCCAGTTCCACCGTGCTCGCCGACGGCCGCGTCCTGGTCGCCGGCGGCTACGACCCAGACATCCGCGTCAGCCGCCAGGCCTGGTTGCTGCCCTTCCCCATTGCCGACTGAATCCGACTTCCCATGCTCAAGATCGACAATCTCCACGCCACCGTCGGCGACCGCGAAATCCTCAAGGGCCTGTCGCTCGACGTGCGCCCCGGCCAGGTCCACGCCGTCATGGGCCCCAACGGGGCCGGCAAGTCCACGCTCGGCAACATCCTCGCCGGCCGCGACGGCTACGAGGTCACCGCAGGCAGCATCGAGTTCGACGGCAAGCCGCTGCTGGAACTGGAGCCGGAAGAGCGCGCCGCAGCCGGCGTGTTCCTCGCCTTCCAGTATCCGGTCGAGATCCCGGGGGTGAACAACACCTACTTCCTGCGCAGCGCGCTCAACGCGCAGCGCAAGGCGCGCGGCGAGGCCGAACTCGACTCGATGCAGTTCCTCAAGCTGGTGCGCGAGAAGCTCTCGGTGCTGCACCTGGACGACAAGCTGCTGCACCGCGGCGTCAACGAGGGCTTCTCCGGCGGCGAGAAGAAGCGCAACGAGATCTTCCAGCTGGCCGTGCTCGAGCCCAAGCTCGCGATCCTGGACGAGACCGATTCGGGCCTGGACATCGACGCGCTCAAGCACGTCGCCGACGGCGTCAACGCGCTGCGCTCGCCCGAGCGTTCATTCGTGGTGATCACCCACTACCAGCGCCTGCTCGACTACATCAAGCCGGACGTGGTGCACGTGCTGGCCGACGGCCGCATCGTCGAGACCGGCGGTCCCGAACTGGCGCTCGAGCTGGAACAGCACGGCTACGCCTGGATCGCAGACCGCGTGGCCCCGGGAGCCGGCGCGTGACCAGCCCCCTGCTCGATTCCCTGGCCAGCGCCTTCGAGGGCGACGCCACCCGCCGCGAGGCGCTCGATGCGGTGCTGCGCGACGGCCTGCCCGGCCCGCGCAGCGAAAGCTGGAAGTACACCTCGCTGCGCGCGCTCGAGCGGCGCCAGTTCGCGACTGCCGCCACGCAAGCGGCCGCCATCGACGCTGCCGCGCTCGAGGCGATCCCGGGGCCGCGCCTGGTCTTCGTCAACGGCCGCCACGACGCGGCGCTGTCG
>JAEXTE010000030.1 GCA_023453655.1 Pseudomonadota bacterium | reverse complement strand
CGCCAGGAAGGGAGCTCGTCGTCACCCCGTCACCGCGCGTCCGGGCGAGGGAATGCCCCTCGCGACAAGCCGGGACCGGAGATGCCTCCGCGTCTCCCGCCGGTTCTCATCCCTCGCGCCGTGCTCGGGCCATAATCCCCGCATGTCCAGCAAAGAGCCCGTCGCCGTCCTCACCATCGCGATCTCCTCGCGTGCGCTGTTCGACCTGGAGGACAGCCATGCCCTGTTCGAGCAGGAAGGCATCGAGCGCTACGCGGATTTCCAGCGGGAGCGCGAGGACGACGTGCTGGAGCCCGGCATCGCCTTCCCGCTGGTGCGCAAGCTGCTGGCGCTCAACGAAGGCGCGCCACCGGAGGCGCCGCGCGTGGAGGTGATCCTGCTCTCGCGCAATTCGGCCGATACCGGCCTGCGCATCTTCAATTCGATCCAGCACCACGGTCTCGCGATCTCGCGCGCCACCTTCACCTCCGGCGAGCCGACCTGGCCCTACGTGCGTCCCTTTGGCGCCCACCTGTTCCTGTCGGCCAATCCCGACTCGGTGCGCCAGGCCCTGGCCAACGGCGTGGCCGCAGCCAGCATCCTGCCCGAGCGACCCAAGCCCGGCCGCGCGCCGAACGAACAGATCCGCATCGCTTTCGACGGCGACGCGGTGATCTTCGGCGACGAGGGCGAGCGCGTCTCGCGCGAGGGCGGTATCGCCGCATTCCATGCGCACGAGATCGAACGCGCCCGCGAACCCCTCTCGGGCGGCCCGTTCCGCGCCTTCCTGTCGGCCCTGCACGACCTGCAGGCCGCTTATCCGGCCGGCGAGGCCGCGCCGATCCGCACCGCCTTGGTCACCGCGCGCTCGGCGCCGGCGCACGAGCGGGTGATCCGCACGCTGCGCGAGTGGGGCGTGCGGCTGGACGAGGCGCTGTTCCTGGGCGGACGCGCCAAGGGACCGTTCCTCGAGGCCTTCGGCGCGGACATCTTCTTCGACGACTCCCTGCACAACATCGACAGCGCCCGCCAGCACGTGCTGGCCGGACACGTGCCGCACGGGGTGTCGAACCCCTAGCCGCGTGGGGGTCCGCTTCCGGCCGCCACCGCGCCTGCACCGCGCGCACCGTCGGCGCGGGCGGTCCGCAAGCGCGAGCGGCCCAGGTCCAGCCACAGGCTGTAGGCCGCGGTGAAGGCGGGAAACAGGTTCTGCAGCACGCCCACCGAATCCTGCTTGATGGAGAACAGGAAGTAGGACAGCGTCATCAGGCTGCCCGCCAGGCTCATCACCCAGAACGCGCGCGGGATGACCGGTTCGCCGGCCCTATGCGCGGCGATGAACTGCACCAGCCAGCGCAGGGCGAACATGCTCGCCCCGGTCAGGCCGATGAGCTTCCACGGCGTCACGTGCAGGCCCGTCCAGGCGAGCGTCGCGATTTCCTGGTTCATGGTGTCCATCGGCGTCCTCGCGGATGAGGGTGGGGTGGGTGGCGGCATTGCCGCGGCGGACCAGCCACATCACGCCGAGCAGGTCGACCGCGCCCACGGCGGCGCGCGAGAGGTTGCCGTACTTCGAACTGCCCGCCAGCCGCGGGCGATGCCGGACCGGAACGCTCACCGTTTCCCAGCCGGCCCGCTGCATCAGCGCCGGCAGGTAGCGGTGCATGTGGTCGAAGCCGGGCAGGTCGAGGAAGGCGGCGCGTTCGAACAGCTTGATGCCGCAGCCGGTGTCCGGGGTGTCGTCGCGCAGCAGCGTGGCGCGGATCCGGTTGGCCCAGCGCGAGGCCCAGCGCTTGCTGCCGCTGTCGCGGCGCTCGACCCGCCAGCCGGCGAGCAGCTTCACCTGCGGCGGCATCCGTGCGCGATGCGCCAGCAGCATGGGCAGGTCGGCCGGATCGTTCTGGCCATCGCCGTCGAGCGTGGCGATCCAGCTGCCGCGCGCGGCCTTCACGCCGTTGCGGATCGCGGCGCTCTGGCCCAGCCGGCGCGCGTGCGCCAGCACGCGCAGTCGCGGCATGTGCCGTGCCTTGGCGCGCAGGACCGCAAGCGTGTCGTCGGCCGAATGGTCGTCCACGCACAGGATCTCGTAGTCGCCCAGGCCTTCGATCCGGGCGATCTCGTCGACCAGCGCGGCGATGCCGTCGCGCTCGTCGAATGCGGGGATCACGATCGAGAGGTCGGGTGCCGGGTCGGAGGTGTTCACGTCGTACTCCCTTGCGTGGGGCCGCGCGCGGTGGCCGTGGGCCGGCACGGGGCGAAGATGTCGCGGTCGGACCGGTAGCTGGCGGTGGCTACGTCGAGCGCCCCCAGCAGCGAATGGAACAGGTGGTCGTGAGTGATCGGCTCGGCCGCCCGTCGCGCAAGGCAGCCGGTGTCGATGTGCGTGGCCGCCGCGAAGCCCGGCGACAGCCACGCCACCATCGGCACCTGCAGCTGCACGTCCGGGGCGATCGGCCAGGGCATGCCGTGCAGGTACAGGCCGTTCTCGCCCAGCGATTCGCCGTGGTCGGAGACGTAGACCAGCGCGGCGTCGTAGCTGGACTGCGCGCGCAGCGACTCGATCGCGGAGGCGAGCAGATCGTCGGTGTAGAGCAGCGCGTTGTCGTAGGCGTTGACGATCTGTTCGCGGCTGCAGTCGCCGAGGTCCGCCGAGGCGCAGGCCGGCCGGTAGCGCCGGAACGCCGGCGGCGCGCGCTCGTTGTAGTTCGGGCCGTGGTTGCCGAGCATGTGCAGCACCACGACCCGGTCGCGCAGGCCGTCGCCGAGCCACGAAGCCGGGTCGGCGAGCAGGATCCCGTCGCGGCAGCGCAGGCCGCTGCAGTGCGCCGGGTCGTGCGCCGCGTCGAGGCGCTGCACCGGCAGGCCGTCGCACACGCCCTTGCAGCCGGACTGGTTGTCGCGCCAGAGCACCGGGATGCCGGTGCGCGCCAGCACGTGCAGCAGCGATTCGTGCTCGCGGATCGCGCGGGCGTCGTAGTGTTCGCGTCCCTGCAGCGAGAACATGCAGGGCAGCGAGACCTCGGTGCTGCTGCCGCAGGCGGTGACGTGGGTGAAGTTCACCACGCCATCGGTGGCCGCCAGCCGCGGCGTCGTCTGGCGCGCATAGCCCGACAGTCCCCAGTTCGCGGCCCGCGCGGTTTCGCCGACCACCAGCACCAGCAGCCGCGGCTTCGCACCGGCCGCGCGCGGCAGCTGGCGGGCAGCGCCGGCGATCTGGAAGCGCGGGCCGCGCTCCTCGCGTTCGGTGGCGACCTTCAACAGCGAGACCACGACGTTGGCCGGCGCCACCAGGTAGCGCGTCTCGCGATGGTTGCGCACCAGGGTGCCGAACTCGCGCGGGGAGCCGACGATGGCGAGGCCGGCGACCAGCGCCACCACCGCGACGAACGCCAGCCGCCGGGCCAGCGCCGCCGACGGGCGCCGCCGCAGCAGCCGCACCCGCCACAGCACGAGCAGCGCGGGCAGCGTGGACGCCAGCGCCGCCAGGGTCCCGTGCGACACGAATTCGGTGGATTCGCGCAGGTCGGTGTGCAGCACGTTTCGCACCATGTCGGCATCGATGTGCACGCCGTACGCGGAGGCGTAGTGCGACGCCAGCG
>JAEXTE010000025.1 GCA_023453655.1 Pseudomonadota bacterium | reverse complement strand
CCGGGCCGCGCCCGCCCGGCCGCCCCGGCGGGGCCCGGCTCGCGCGGGCCGGGGCCCGCGCCACATATTCTACCGTCTTACCGCGTCCTGGCGCCGCCCCGGAGGTTGGCCTTCTTGAGCAGGCTTTCGTACTGGTGCGACATCAGGTGGGCCTGGATCTGGGCGATGAAGTCCATCACCACCACCACCACGATCAGCAGCGAGGTGCCGCCGAAGTAGAACGAAACGTTGAGCTCGGCCCGCATGAACTCCGGCAGCAGGCAGACCAGCACCAGGTAGCCGGCGCCGGCGGCAGTGAGCCGGGTCAGCACCCCGTCGATGTACTCGGCCGTGGCCTTGCCGGGGCGGATGCCCGGTACCAGCGCGCCCGACTTCTTGAGGTTGTCGGCGGTTTCCTGCGAGTTGAACACCAGCGCGGTGTAGAAGAACGCGAAACCGGCGATCAGGCCCGCGTACAGCAGGATGTACAGCGGCTCGCCGGGCGAGAGCGCCTGCGCCACCCGCTGCAGCCACTGCGCCGAACCCGCCTGGCCGAACCAGGTGGTGGCGGTGGCCGGGAACATGATGATCGACGAGGCGAAGATCGCCGGGATCCCGCCCGCCATGTTGAGCTTGAGCGGCAGGAACGAGGTCTGGTTCATGTACGCGTTGCGGCCACCCTGGCGGCGCGCGTAGTTGACCGTGATCCGGCGCTGGCCGCGCTCGACGAACACCACGAAGTAGGTGAACACCGCCACGATCACCGCGATCATGATCACCGCGATCGGGCTGACGTCGCCATTGCGGGCCGCCTCGATGGTACCGATCACCGCCGAGGGCAGGCCCGCGACGATACCGGCGAAGATGATCAGCGACACGCCGTTGCCGATGCCGCGCTCGGTCACCTGCTCGCCCAGCCACACCAGGAACATGGTGCCGGCGGTGAGGGCGACGATCGCGGTCAGCACGAAGCCTGGACCCGGCGCGTACACCACCGGGATGCCGGTGCCGGCGCCCTGGCTCTGCAGCGCGATCGCGATGCCGGCCGACTGGAAGATCGCCAGCGGGATCGCGCCGATGCGCGACCACTGGGTGATCCGGCGGCGGCCGGACTCGCCTTCCTTCTGGATCGCCTTCAGGCTCGGCACGATCTGCACCATGAGCTGCATGACGATCGAGGCCGAGATGTAGGGAATCACGTTGAGCGCGAACAGGCTGAAGCGCTCAAGGGCACCACCGGAGAACATGTTGAACATGTCCACGATGGTGCCTTCCTGGCGTTCCATCAGCTGCAGCATCGCGTCCGGGTTCACGCCCGGCACCGGGATGTAGCAGCCGATGCGGTAGACGATCAGCGCACCGAGCACGAACAGCAGGCGCTGGCGCAGTTCGGTGAACTTGCCCGCGCCGGCCAGACCCGACATCGCTCCCGCGCTTCGCGCCATGCCGTGCTTACTCCTCGATCTTGCCGCCGGCGGCCTCGATCGCCGCGCGCGCACCGGCCGTCACCAGCAGGCCCTTGAGCACGAGCTTCTTCGAGATCTCGCCGTTCTTGACGACCTTGGCCTTCTTCGCGGTGCTCGGCACCAGCTTGGCGGCGCGCAGGGCGGCGAAGTCGACGTCGCCGTCCAGCTTCTCGAGCTGGTACAGGAACACTTCGGCGGTGTCGGCCTTCAGCTTCGAGCGGAAGCCGATCTTCGGCAGGCGCATGTGCATGGGCATCTGGCCGCCTTCGAAGCCGGCCTTGATCTTGCCCTTGCCGGCGCGCGCGAACGAACCCTTGTGGCCGCGGCCGGCGGTCTTGCCGAGGCCGGAACCGATGCCGCGACCGACGCGGGTGCGCTCCTTGCGGGCGCCGTCGGCAGGCTTGAGCGTATTGAGCTTCATGATTATTCCTCCACCTTCACCAGGTAGTGGACCTTGTTGATCAGGCCACGAACCTGCGGGCTGTCCTTCAGTTCGCGGACGTCGTTGAGCTTGTTCAGGCCGAGCGCGCGCACCGACAGGCGGTGCTTCGCCTGCGAGCCGCGCAGGCCCTTGACCAGGCGCACCTTGACGGTGCCGCCGGCGGCTTCGTTCTTAGCCATTGAGGATCTCCTCCACCTTCTTGCCGCGCTTGGCCGCGATGCGGGCCGGCGACTGCATCTCGGTCAGGCCCTTGACGGTGGCGCGCACCAGGTTGATCGGGTTGCGCGAACCGGTGGCCTTGGCCAGCACGTCCTTCACGCCCACCGCTTCGAGCACGGCGCGCATCGCGCCGCCGGCGATCACGCCGGTACCCTCGGAAGCCGGCTGCATGAACACGCGGGCGGCGCCGTGGCCGGACTTCACCGTGTGGAACAGCGTGCCGCCGTTGAGGTCGACCGTGTTCATGTTCTTGCGCGCGTATTCCATCGACTTCTGGATCGCGACCGGCACTTCGCGCGCCTTGCCGTAGCCGAAGCCGACCTTGCCGTTGCCGTCGCCCACCACCGTCAGCGCGGTGAAGGTGAACTGGCGACCGCCCTTGACGGTCTTGCTGACGCGGTTGACCGCGACCAGCTTCTCGATCATGCCGTCGTCGATTTCTTCCCGGTCGCGATTGCGGTCGCGCCCGCGGGATTCACGTTGTTCTGCCATTGCCATGTCTCTGTTGGAGGGAATTTGCGGCTTGGCCGCTTATGGTTGTGGTCTGGAGCGGTGGATCGCGTCCGTCGGACAGAAGCCGCGGCGCGCCCGGTGCACCCTGCACCGGCAGGTCGGCATGAAAAGCGACATGGCACCGGCCATGCCGCTTTCAAGCATCAGAACTGCAGGCCACCCTCGCGGGCGGCATCGGCCAGCGCCTTGACGCGGCCGTGGTAGCGATAGCCCGAGCGGTCGAAGGCAACCGTCTCGATGCCGGCGGCCTTGGCCTTCTCGGCGATGGCGCGGCCGACCTTGGCGGCGGCTTCGGCGTTCTTGCCGTTCTTCAGGCCGTCGCGGACGTCGGCCTGGGTGGTGCTGGCCGCGGCCAGGACCTTGGAGCCGTCGGCGCTGAACACCTGGGCGTAGACGTGCTGGCCGGTGCGCAGCACCGACAGGCGCGGCACGCCGAGTTCGCGGATGTGCGCACGCGTGGACTTGGCGCGGCGCAGGCGGGCGATTTTCTTGTCCATGGATATGCTCTGTGGCGGGAAGCGGATCGGCTGGCGGGGCCGGCGCGGGGCCGGCGGTCCGCATTACGCCTTCTTGGCTTCCTTGCGGATGATGACTTCGTCGGAGTACTTCACGCCCTTGCCCTTGTAGGGCTCCGGCGGACGGAATCCGCGGATCTTGGCGGCAACCTCGCCCACCAGCTGCTTGTCCGCGCCGGCGACCACGATCTCGGTCTGGGTCGGCGTGGTGATGGTGATGCCTTCGGGGGCCTTGAACACGACCGGGTGCGAGAAGCCCAGCGACAGGTTCAGGTCCTTGCCCTGGGCCGCGGCACGGTAACCGACGCCGACCAGCTCGAGCTTGCGCTCGAAGCCCTGCGAGACGCCTTGGACCATGTTCGCGACGATGGCGCGCAGGGTGCCGGTGAGGGCGATCTGCGAGGGGTCGTTGGCCGAGAGCAGCGCGTTGCCGTCCTCGATGTTGACCTGGATGTCGGCCGGCTTGACCACCGACAGGGTGCCCTTCGGGCCCTTGACGCTGATCGAGCCCGGCTGGGAGCTGACTTCGACGCCCTTCGGGAGGGCGATCGGCTTCTTGGCGATGCGGGACATCTACGTTACTCCCTTAGGCCACGAAGCACAGGACCTCGCCGCCGACGCCCTGCTGGCGCGCCTGCGCATCGGTCATGATGCCCTTCGAGGTGGAGATGATGGCGACGCCCAGGCCACCGAGGACCTTGGGCAGCGCGTCCTTGCCGCGGTACTGGCGCAGGCCCGAGCGCGACACGCGCTTGAGCTGCTCGATCACCGGACGGCCTTCGAAATACTTGAGAACGATCTCGAGTTCGGCCTTGGCGCCGTTCTCGGTCACGCGCAGGTCGCCGATATAGCCTTCGGCCTTCAGCACGTTGGCGATCGCGACCTTGGTCTTGGAGGACGGCATCTTCACCGTCGGCTTGCCGACCGCGGCCGCATTCCTGATGCGGACCAGCATGTCGGCGATGGGATCAGTCATGCTCATGGGAGTTCCTTATGAGTGCACCGATATCCGCTTTCGCGAAAATCTGTTTGGTTGTCCACGGCCGCGTGGCCGGGCCGTCGCTCCACCCGCTTGCGCGGGCAAGCCGGCGATTATATACGACCGACGCGCCCTTGTGGGGCGCGGCTGTCGCATCCTCCCGCGGCGCGGCCGCCGCGGTGGCGCCTGCCCGCCGTGGCGGGCAAGGTCGGGCTTACCAGCTGGCCTTGCGCAGGCCCGGCACGTCGCCGCGCATCGTGGCCTGGCGCAGCATGTTGCGGCCGAGGCCGAACTTGCTGTAGACGCCACGGGGACGGCCGCTCATCGCGCAGCGGGTCGTCTGGCGCGAAGCCGACGAATCGCGCGGCAGCTTCTGCAGCCTGGTCGCGGCCTCGATCTTCTCCTCGTAGCTCGCCGTCTGGCTGGAGACGATCTTCTTCAGCTCGGCGCGCTTGGCGGCGTGCTTCTTCACCAGCTTGGCACGCTTGGCCTCGCGGTTGACCATGGAGGTCTTCGCCATATCTGTTTCCTCAGTTGCGGAACGGGAAGCGGAAGGCCTCGAGCAGGGCCTTGGCTTCGGCGTTGGTCTTGGCCGTGGTGGTGATGGCGATGTCCATGCCGCGCACCGCGTCCACCTGGTCGAAATCGATCTCCGGGAAGATGATCTGTTCCTTGACGCCCATGTTGTAGTTGCCGCGGCCGTCGAACGAACGCGCCGACACGCCGCGGAAGTCGCGCACGCGCGGCAGCGAGACGTTGACCAGGCGGTCGAGGAACTCGTACATCTTCGCGCGGCGCAGGGTGACCTTGCAGCCGATCGGCCAACCGTCGCGGATCTTGAACGAGGCCACCGAGATGCGCGACTTGGTCACCAGCGGCTTCTGGCCGCTGATCTTCGCCATGTCGGCGGTCGCGTTCTCGAGGATCTTCTTGTTGGCCGCGGCCTCGCCCACGCCCATGTTGAGCGTGATCTTGGTCAGGCGCGGGACCTGCATGATGTTGTCGTAGCCGAATTGCTGCATCAGCTTCGGAACAACTTCATCCTTGTAGAACTTTTCCAGACGGGTCGTCATTGTCTTCTTTCCTGGGGATCAGGCGGGTCTTGTCAGACCGCCTCGCCACTCGAGCGGAACACGCGCAGCCGCCGTCCATCCTCGAGCACCTTGGTACCGACGCGCTCGCCCTTGCCGGTGGCAGGGTTGAACAGCATCACGTTCGACACGTGGATCGGCGACTCGCGCTCGATCACGCCGCCGGGCTGGCCGGCCTGGGGGTTGGGCTTGGTGTGGCGCTTGACGATGTTGATGTTCGACACGACGACCTTGTCGCCGAGCACGCGCACCACGTCGCCGGTCTTGCCCTTGTCGCGGCCCGCGATGACGACCACCTGGTCGCCCTTCTTGATTCGATTAGCCATGGTCTTTGTCCTCTCCGCTCACAGCACTTCGGGAGCGAGCGAGACGATCTTCATGAACTTCTCGGTACGCAGCTCGCGGGTCACAGGCCCGAAGATGCGGGTGCCGATCGGCTCCTGCTTGTTGTTGAGCAACACCGCGGCGTTGCCGTCGAAGCGGATCAGCGAACCGTCGGGACGGCGCACGCCCTTGCGGGTGCGCACCACGACGGCGTCGTAGACCTCGCCCTTCTTGACCTTGCCGCGCGGGATCGCGTCCTTGACCGAAACCTTGATGATGTCGCCGATCGCGGCGTAACGGCGCTTGGAGCCGCCGAGCACCTTGATGCACATCACTTCCTTGGCGCCGGAGTTGTCGGCCACGTCGAGGTGGCTCTGCATCTGGATCATGGGAAGCGTCCTCCGTTATTCGGCCGCGCGGGCGACGATCTCGACCACGCGCCAGTTCTTGGTCTTCGAGATCGGGGCCACTTCCACGAGGCGGACGATGTCGCCTTCCTTCGCGGTGTTGTCGGCGTCGTGGGCGTGCAGCTTGGTCGAGCGACGGATGTACTTGCCGTACAGCGCGTGCTTGACGTTGCGCTCGACCAGGACGGTGACCGTCTTGTCCATCTTGTCGCTGACCACGCGGCCCTGGACCGTGTTCTGCTTCTTTTCGCTGTTGTTCATGGTCGTATGCCTTACTTCTTCGCCGACAGCAGCGTGTTGACGCGCGCGATCTCACGACGCACGCGACGCGCCTCGTGGGTCTTGGTCAGCTGGCCGGTCGCCTTCTGCATGCGCAGGGCGAACCGCTCCTTCTGCAGCTCCACCAGGTGGCTCTGCAGCTCGTCCGCGGACTTGCCGCGCAGTTCCTTCGTCGTCGCCATCAGCGCACCGTCCGGGTCACGAAAGTGGTGGTCACCGAGAGCTTGGCCGCGGCCAGGCGGAACGCCTCGCGCGCCACGTCCTCGCTCACGCCCTCGATCTCGTAGATCATGCGGCCGGGCTGGATCTGCGCGACCCAGTACTCCACCGAGCCCTTGCCCGAGCCCATTCGCACTTCGATCGGCTTCTTGGTGATCGGCTTGTCGGGGAACACGCGGATCCACATCTTGCCGCCGCGCTTGACGTGGCGGCTGATCGAGCGGCGGCCGGCCTCGATCTGGCGCGCGGTCAGCTGGCCGGTCGCGGTGGCCTTGAGGCCGTACTCGCCGAAGCTGACGGCGTTGCCGCTCCACGCCAGGCCGTCGTTGCGGCCCTTGTGCATCTTGCGGTATTTGGTTCGCTTGGGTTGCAACATGACTTAGTCCCTCGCCTCGCGGTCGCCACGGTCGCGGCGCGGTCCGCGCGGACGCTCACGGTCGCCGCGGTCGCCACGCTCGCCACGCGGCGAGTCGTCCTGCTTCTCCTGGCCCACCTGGCTGAAATCGAAGATTTCGCCCTTGTAGATCCAGGTCTTGATGCCGATGATCCCGTAGGTCGTCTTGGCCTCGGCGAAGCCGTAGTCGACGTCGGCGCGCAGCGTGTGCAGCGGCACGCGACCCTCGCGGTACCACTCCGAACGCGCGATCTCGGCGCCGTTGAGGCGGCCGGCGACGTTGACCTTGATGCCCAGCGCGCCCAGGCGCATCGCGTTGCCGACCGCGCGCTTCATCGCGCGGCGGAACATGATGCGGCGCTCCAGCTGCTGCGCGATCGACTCGGCGACCAGCTGCGCGTCGAGTTCGGGCTTGCGCACCTCGGTCACGTTGATGTGGGCGGGAACGCCCATCATCTCGCTGACGTCCTTGCGCAGCTTCTCGATGTCCTCGCCGCGCTTGCCGATCACCACGCCCGGGCGGGCGGTGTGGATCGTCACGCGCGCCGTCTTGGCAGGACGCTCGATCAGGATCTTGCTGATGCCGGCCGCGGCGAGCCGCTTGCGCAGCATGTCGCGGACCTTGAGGTCGGCGGCCAGGTAGCCGGCGTATTCCTTCTTGCCGGCGTACCACTTGGAGTTCCAGTCCTTGGCGATGCCGAGGCGGATGCCGGTGGGATGAACTTTGTGACCCATATTACTTGCCCTCTCCCACGACGACGGTGATGTGGCTGGTGCGCTTGAGGATGCGCGTGCCGCGGCCCTTGGCGCGCGCCATGAAGCGCTTCAGCAGCGGACCTTCGTCGACGGTGATCGTGGCGATCTTCAGCTCGTCGATGTCGGCGCCTGCGTTGTTCTCCGCGTTGGCGATCGCCGACTCGACCAGCTTCTTGATCAGGTGCGCCGCCTTCTTGTCCGAGAACTTGAGCAGGCTGACCGCACGCTCGGCCGGCAGGCCGCGGACCTGGTCGGCGACCAGGCGCGCCTTCTGCGGCGAGATGCGGGCCGTGCGCAGCACGGCGGTCCGCTTGTTGATCTCGGAGCGCGCGCGCTTGGCTTCTTCGTGCTTGGCTCGTGTTGCCTTGTCCATCGTGCGCTCCTTACCTGCCCGACTTCTTGTCGCCGCCGTGACCCTTGAAGGTCCGGGTGAGCGCGAATTCGCCGAGCTTGTGGCCGACCATGTTCTCGTTGACCAGCACCGGGACATGGTTCTTGCCGTTGTGGACGGCGATCGTGAAGCCCACCATTTCCGGCAGGATCATCGAACGGCGCGACCAGGTCTTGATCGGCTTCTTGGTGTTGCCCGCCGCTTCCACCTTCTTGATCAGATGGTGGTCCACGAACGGACCCTTCTTCAGTGAACGTGCCATGGCCGATTAACTCCTGCGATCGCGCACGATGAATTGCTGGGTGCGCTTGTTCTTGCGCGTCTTGTAGCCCTTGGTCGGCACGCCCCACGGAGTGACCGGGTGCGGGTTGCCCTGGCCGGCCTTGGCCTCGCCACCGCCGTGCGGATGGTCGACCGGGTTCATCGCCGCGCCGCGGACGGTCGGCTTGACGCCGCGCCAGCGCTTGGCACCGGCCTTGCCCAGCTTCTCGAGGTTGTGCTCGACGTTGCCGACCTCGCCGATCGTGGCGCGGCACTCGGCCGGCACGCGGCGCATCTCGCCCGAACGCAGGCGGATCAGCGCGTACACGCCTTCGCGGGCCACCAGCTGCACGCCGGCGCCGGCGGCGCGGGCGATCTGCGCGCCCTTGCCCGGCTTCATCTCGATGCAGTGCACCGTGGAGCCGACCGGGATGTTGCGCAGCGGCAGGGTGTTGCCGGCCTTGATCGGGGCGTCGTTGCCCGCGATCACCTGGTCGCCGGCCTTCAGGCCCTTCGGCGCGATGATGTAGCGGCGCTCGCCGTCGACATAGCACAGCAGCGCGATGTGCGCGGTGCGGTTGGGGTCGTACTCGATCCGCTCGACGCGCGCCGGGATGCCTTCCTTGTCGCGCTTGAAGTCGATGATGCGGTAATGCTGCTTGTGGCCACCGCCCATGTGACGGGTGGTGATGCGGCCGTGGTGGTTACGGCCACCGGTCTTGCCCTGCTTCTCGACGAGCGCCGCGTGCGGGGCTCCCTTGTGCAGGTCGGGCGTCACCACGCGGACCGCGCTGCGGCGGCCGGGGGACGTGGGCTTGAACTTCATCAATGGCATGGGAGCTTCCTCAGGCCGTCGCGTTGATCACGTCGATCGACTGGCCTTCGGCCAGCGTCACGTACGCCTTGCGCCAGCTGCCACGGCTGCCCTGGCGCTGACGGAAGGACTTGCTCTTGCCCTTCACGTTCACCACGTTGACAGCCTGCACCTTGACGTCGAAGAGCTTCTCGACCGCGGCCTTGATGTCGGCCTTGGTCGCATCCTTCGCCACTTCGAAAGCGTACTGGTTGGATACTTCCTGCAGGCGCGCGGTCTTTTCGGACACGCGCGGCGCACGGATCACTTCATAGAGCTTGGCGTCGTTCATGCCAGCCACTCCTCGATCTTCTTCACCGCTTCGGTGGTGACCAGCACGCTGTCCGCGCCGACCAGTGCGACCGGGTCCAGGCCCTGGACGTCGCGCACCTGGACGTACGGCAGGTTGCGCGCCGACAGGTACAGGTTCTCCGAGGCGTCCTCGGTGACGATCAGCGGGCGCTTGCCCAGGTCGAAATCCTTGAGCTTGGCGACCAGGCCCGAGGTCTTCGGCGCGTCGATGTCGAACGACTCGACGACCGTGATGCGGCCCTGGCGGTTGAGCTCGGACAGGATCACCGCGATCGCGGCGCGATACTGCTTGCGGTTGACCTTCTGCGCGAAGCTGCGCGGCTTGGCCGCGAAGGTCACGCCGCCGCCGACGAAGATCGGGGCCGTCAGGGCGCCATGCCGCGCGCCGCCGCCCTTCTGCTTCTTGGACTTCTTGGTGGTGCCGTTGACTTCGGCGCGGGTCTTCTGCGCCTTGGTGCCGGCGCGACCGGCGTTGCGGTAGGCAACGACGACCTGGTGGACCAGGTCCTCGCTGAACTCGCGGCCGAAGATCGCGTCGGAGACGGACAGTTTGCTGTTGCTACCGTTGATGGCGAGTTCCATCGTCATCTCTCCTTATGCCTTGCTCGAGGGACGCACGATGACGTCGCCGCCCGGCGCACCGGGGACCGCGCCCTTGACGGCGATCAGGCCGCGCTCGGCGTCGACCTTGACCACCTGCAGGCGCTGCGTGGTCTGGGTCTCGGCGCCCATGTGGCCCGACATCTTCTTGCCCGGGAACACGCGACCCGGGGTCTGGCGCTGGCCGATCGAGCCGGGGGCGCGGTGCGACAGCGAGTTGCCGTGCGTCGCGTCGCCCATCTTGAAGTTCCAGCGCTTGATGGTGCCCTGGAAGCCCTTGCCCTTGGTGACGCCCTGGACGTCGACGATCTGGCCGACTTCGAAGATGTCGGCCTTGATCTCGCCGCCGACCTGGAAGTCGGCGACCTTGTCGTCGGCCACGCGCAGCTCCCACAGGCCGCGACCGGCCTCGACCTTGGCCTTGGCCAGGTGGCCGGCTTCGGGCTTGGTGAGCAGCGAAGCGCGCTTGACGCCCACGGTGACCTGCACGGCGCTGTAGCCGTCGGTCTCGACCGTCTTCACCTGGGTGATGCGGTTCGGGGTAGCTTCGATCAGGGTGACGGGGACGGACTTGCCGTCCTCGGTGAATACGCGGCTCATGCCGGCCTTGCGGCCGACGATGCCCAACGAATGGATCTTCGCGGTCATGGTTCGGGGCCTCAGGTCAGCTTGATCTGGACGTCGACGCCAGCCGCGAGCTCGAGCTTCATCAGCGCGTCCACGGTCTTGTCGTTGGGGTCGACGATGTCGAGCACGCGCTTGTGCGTGCGGGTTTCGTACTGGTCGCGCGCGTCCTTGTCGACGTGCGGCGAGGTCAGCACGGTGTAGCGTTCGATCTTGGTGGGCAGCGGGATCGGGCCGCGCACCTGCGCGCCGGTCCGCTTGGCCGTTTCGACGATCTCGCTGGCCGAACGGTCGATCAGCCTGTGATCGAACGCCTTGAGCCGGATCCGGATTTTCTGGTCCGCCATGACGGAATTCCTTCGTTGAAAGAGCGACAGGCCCGACGGCTGTGTGCGCCGGACCCCGTATCGGGGCCCCGACTCCCGGACCAACCACGCCCGGACGCCTGGGAAGAACAAAAAAGCAGGGCAGACCGGTTGCCCGATCCGCCCAGACCTGGATCACAAGCGTGCCGAAACGCCCCGCCTATGTGTCCCGGAAACCTCCGGAACGGGCGGAGCACCTGCCACGCGACAAGATCCCTGTCTGGCGAAAACGAGGCGCTTCCTGCCCCTCATTTCGCGGTTCCGCAGCCGCCCTGACAGACTCGGCTGCGGTGAGTCCAACATTATGAAAGCTTCACGCGGCAGATGCAAGCGCTTTTCCGCATCTTTGCCGCGAGCCGGGGACTCGGCGTCGCCGCCCTGCCCCTTCGCACCCCGGAAAGGGCCTGCCCACCGGGGGCTTGCGGCACGGCGGGGCCCTGCCCCACCGCGCCTGGCGGGATCCGCCGCAGCGGACCCCGGACCGCCGCGTGCCGGAGCGCGCGGCGACCTGGACTTACTTGATGATCTTGGCCACCACGCCGGCGCCGACGGTACGGCCGCCTTCGCGGATCGCGAAGCGCAGGCCCTCGTCCATCGCCACCGGGTTGATCAGCGCCACCACCATCTTCACGTTGTCGCCCGGCATCACCATCTCGGTGCCCTCCGGCAGCGTCACCGCGCCGGTGATGTCGGTCGTGCGGAAGTAGAACTGCGGACGGTAGCCCTTGAAGAACGGGGTGTGACGGCCACCCTCGTCCTTCGACAGCACGTACACCTCGGCCTCGAACTCGGTGTGCGGGGTGATCGAACCCGGCTTGGCCAGCACCTGGCCGCGCTCCACGTCGTCGCGCTTGGTGCCGCGCAGCAGCAGGCCCGCGTTGTCGCCCGCCTGGCCCTGGTCGAGCAGCTTGCGGAACATCTCAACGCCCGTGACCGTGGTCTTCTGGGTCGGACGGATGCCCACGATCTCGATTTCGTCGCCCACCTTGATGATGCCGCGCTCGATACGGCCGGTCACCACGGTGCCGCGGCCCGAGATCGAGAACACGTCTTCCACCGGCATCAGGAACGGCTTGTCGATGTCGCGCTCCGGCTCCGGAATCCAGGTGTCCAGCGCCTCGACCAGCTTGATGATCGCCGGCACGCCGATATCCGACTGGTCGCCTTCCAGCGCCTTCAGCGCCGAACCATGGATGATCGGGGTGTCGTCGCCCGGGAACTCGTACTTGGACAGAAGCTCGCGCACTTCCATCTCCACCAGCTCCAGCAGCTCGGCGTCGTCCACCATGTCCGCCTTGTTCAGGAAGACCACGATGTACGGCACGCCCACCTGGCGCGCCAGCAGGATGTGCTCGCGCGTCTGCGGCATCGGGCCGTC
>JAEXTE010000225.1 GCA_023453655.1 Pseudomonadota bacterium | reverse complement strand
TGTGGACAGGATCCGATCGTTCGGCAGTCTTGCCGATGGGCGCGTCGTGCGCGCGCACTGCATCGGCGAGGAGGACGGCCTCCACGCCGAGATCCTCGACCTCGGCGGCATCCTCGCGCGGCTGCGCGTTCCCGGCGCCGGCGGACCGGTGGATGCGGTGCTGGGACTGCCGCACGCGCAGGCCTACTACGACGATCCCGCTTTCCTCGGCATCCTGGTCGGCCGCTACGGCAACCGCATCGGCGGCGCGCGCTTCAGCCTCGACGGGCAGGCGCACGTGCTGGCCGCCAACGAAGGCCGCAACCACCTGCATGGCGGCATGCTCGGCTTCGGGCGGCGGATCTGGCGGGTCGTCGAACATCGCGCCGATGCGCTGGCGCTGCATTACCGTTCGCCGGCGGGCGAGGAAGGGTATCCGGGCAATCTCGATGTCACCGCGCGCTACCGGGTCGACGGCGATGCATTGCGGCTGGTGTTCGAGGCCTCGGTCGACGCCGCCACGCCCTTCAACCCGACCCACCATCCCTACTTCAACCTCGCGGGCGATCGCGGCGTGCCTGCCGGCCGCCAGCTGCTGCAGGTGCCGGCTGCCGGCGTGCTGCCGGTGGCGCCGGACCTGATTCCGCTGGGGCATGTGCAGCCGGTGGCGGGCACGTCGTTCGACTTCCGCGAGGCGGCCCCGCTGCAGGCGCGGATGGAGGCGGACGATCCGCAGATCGCCATCGCCGGGGGCTACGACCACTGCCTGGTGCTCGAGGCCGGGCACACGCATGTCGCGGCGCTGTATTCGCCGCACAGCGGCGTGGCCATGCGCATCGACTGCGACGCGCCGGCCGTGCAGCTCTACGGCGGGCAGGCCCTGGCGCGCCAGCATCCGGGCCTGGGCGACGGACTGTGCCTGGAGCCGCAGGACTATCCCGATGCACCCAACCAGCCGGCGTTCCCGAGCGCGATCCTGCGCCCAGGGACGCCATACCGGCGCGAAATCAGCTACCGCTTCGCCTGTCCGGGACGCGATCGCGACTGGGCCGAAGTGGCGGCGGCGCTGGGGCTACCCTGACGCCAACCGCCTGCCGGCGTACGGCAGGGACGAACCCGCGGCGCCGCATGCCGCGCCGACTTAGATATTTCATGGAGAGAGCACCCGTGGCAAGCATCAACCTGGCGATCGTCGGCGTGGGCAAGATCGTGCGCGACCAGCACCTGCCCGCCGTCGCTGCCGACGGCGACTTCCACCTGGTCGCGGCGGCCAGCCGCAACGGCCGCGTCGAGGGCATCGACAACTTCGACAGCATCGGCACGATGCTCGCCGCGGTGCCGTCGATCGACGCGGTCTCGCTGTGCATGCCGCCGCAGTACCGCTACGCGGCGGCGGTGCAGGCGATCGACGCCGGCAAGCACGTGTTCCTGGAAAAGCCGCCGGGGGCCACGCTGTCGGAGGTCGAGGACCTGGCGGCGCGCGCCGCGGCGAAGGGCGTGTCGCTGTTCGCCAGCTGGCATTCGCGCTACGCCCCGGCGGTGGAGGCCGCGCGCGCGTTCCTGGCCGGTACCCGGATCCAGCGCATGCGGGTGACCTGGAAGGAAGACGTGCGCCAGTGGCACCCCAACCAGGACTGGATCTGGCAGCCCGGTGGCCTGGGCGTGTTCGACCCGGGCATCAACGCGCTGTCCATCGTCACCCGGATCCTGCCGCGGCCGGTGTTCGCCACCGCGGCGACGCTGGAGTTCCCCGCCAACCGCCAGGCACCGATCGCCGCCTCGATCCGGTTCTCCGACGCCGGGGGGCTGGACCTGGCCGCCGAGTTCGACTGGCGCCAGACCGGCCGCCAGAGCTGGGACATCGAGGCCTCCACCGACGCCGGCACGATGCTGCTGGCCGAGGGCGGGGCCACGCTGTCGGTGGACGGGCGGGTGGTGCACAGCGAGCCCGAGCAGGAGTACCCGATGCTGTACCGGCGCTTCGCCGGGCTGGTGCGCAGCGGCGCCTCGGACGTGGACCTGGCGCCGCTGCGCCATGTGGCGGATGCGTTCATGCTGGGCCAGCGCCAGGTGGTGGACCCGTTCGACGACTGACCCGCAGCGGATTGCGATATACGCTAATGGGTATCGATTTCTCGAACGAATGAATTGGATGCATATCCGTCGACCCGGCAGAATCGGCGGCTGGCACTCAAGTCAGGACGGACTGCGCCGATGCGACTGATCCAGCTGCAAGACGACGCGGGCGACGTCCGCGTGGGTGTGGTCTCGCCCGACGGCGCGCAGGTGCGCCTGCTCGACGGGCTGGACGGCACCTACGCGCTGGCCAGCGTGGCCATCGCCACCGGGCGCAGCCTGGCCGACGAGGCCGAAGCGACCCCGGGCGCGACCCGCCTGGACTATCCGGCGCTGCTGGCCGCCGGCCGGGTGCTGCCACCGCTCCAGCATCCCGATCCGGCCCACTGCCTGGTCACCGGCACGGGCCTCACCCACCTGGGCAGCGCCGCGGCGCGCGACGCCATGCACCAGAAGCTGCAGCAGCAGGCCGAGGAGGGCAGCCTCACCGACTCGATGCGCATGTTCCAGTGGGGCGTGGAGGGCGGCATGCCGGCGCCGGGCAAGCCGGGCGCGCAGCCCGAGTGGTTCTACAAGGGCGATGGCGGGATCCTCGCCGCGCCCGGCGCGGAACTGGCATCGCCCGATTTCGCCCTCGATGGCGGCGAGGAGCCCGAACTGGTCGGCCTCTACCTGATCGGCCCGGACGGCACGCCGCACCGGCTCGGTTTCGCCATCGGCAACGAGTTTTCCGACCACGTCACCGAGCGCCAGAACTATCTCTACCTGGCCCACTCCAAGCTGCGCGCCTGCGCGGTCGGCCCCGAGCTGCGCACCGGCGCGCTGCCGCGCGACCTGCGCGGCACCAGCCGCCTGCGGCGCGACGGCGCCGTGGTCTGGGAGAAGCCCTTCCTCACCGGCGAGGCCAACATGTGCCATTCGCTGGAGAACCTCGAGTACCACCATTTCAAGTACGCCGCGCACCGGCGACCGGGCGACGTGCACCTGCATTTCTTCGGCACGGCGACGTTGAGCTTCGCCGACGGCGTACGCGCCCAGCCGGGCGACGAATTCGAGATCGAACTGCCCGAACTGGGTGCCCCGTTGCGCAACCGGCTGCGGGCCGTGGCGGCGGGTTTCGCCCCGGGCGGGGTGCGCGCGCTGTAAGGTTGGCGTCGGCGCGCCGCCCCCGCCCGCGCACCGTCCGGCCGCTTCGGCGGTCGCGACACCAGGACAAGAAAGGAGAACGTGAGGTGACCGAGCAACGCTTCAGCAGCTACATCGCCGGCCAGTGGGTCGAGGGCGCGGGCGACCACGCCGACGAAAACCCGTCCGACCTGGCGACGCCGGTCGGCAGCTACGGCCGGCTCGATGCGGAGCGCGCCGCGCAGGCGGTGGACGCGGCCGCGGCGGCGCTGCCGGCCTGGTCGGTCTCCAATCCGCAGCAGCGCGCCGACATCCTCGACGCGGTCGGCAGCGAGATCCTCGCCCGCAAGGAAGAGCTCGGCCGGCTGCTGGCGCGCGAGGAGGGCAAGACCCTGCCCGAGAGCATCGGCGAAGCCGCGCGCGCGGGGCAGATCTTCAAGTTCTTCGCCGGCGAGGCGCTGCGCATCCCGGGCGAGAAGCTGGCCTCCACCCGCCCGGGCGTGGACGTGGAGATCACTCGCGAACCGGTCGGCTCGGTCGGCATCATCGCGCCCTGGAACTTCCCGCTGGCGATCCCGGCCTGGAAGATCGCGCCGGCGCTGGCCTACGGCAACACCGTGGTGTTCAAGCCGGCCGAGATCGTGCCGGGCTGCGCCTGGGCGATCGCCGAGATCCTCTCGCGTGCCGGCCTGCCCGAGGGCGTGTTCAACATGGTGCTGGGCAGCGGCCGCGAGGTCGGCCAGGCGCTGGTGAACCACAAGTCGCTGGACGCGCTGACCTTCACCGGATCGGTGCCCACCGGCCACGCGCTGCTCAAGCAGGCCGCAGAGCGCGCGCTCAAGGTGCAGATGGAGATGGGCGGCAAGAATCCGCTGGTCGTGCTGGCCGATGCCGACCTCGACAAGGCGGTGGAATGCGCGGTCAACGGCGCGTTCTTCTCCACCGGCCAGCGCTGCACGGCCTCCAGCCGCCTGATCGTGGAGAGCGCCATCCATGACGAGTTCGTCGCGCGCATGCAGGCGCGGCTGGCCAAGGTGCGCGTCGGCGATCCGCTGGAAGCCGGGGTCGACATCGGCCCGGTGGCCAGCGGCGACCAGCTCAAGACCAACCTGTCCTACATCCAGGCCGGCCACGACGACGGCGGCGAGCTGCTCGCCGGCGGCGACATGGTGGAATGGAAGACCAAGGGCCACTTCCTGGCGCCGACCCTGTTCGCGGCCAAGCCCGGCGACCGCATCGTGCGCGAGGAGATCTTCGGGCCGGTGGCGGCAGTGCTGCGCGCCGACGACTACGAGCAGGCGCTGGCGATGGCCAACGACACCGAGTTCGGGCTGTGCGCGGGCATCTGCACCAGCTCGCTCAAGTACGCCACGCACTTCAAGCGCCACGCCCAGGCGGGCATGGTGATGGTCAACCTGCCCACCGCCGGCGTGGATCCGCACGTGCCCTTCGGCGGGCGCAAGGCGTCCAGCTACGGCCCGCGCGAGCAGGGCCGCTACGCGGTGGAGTTCTACACGACGGTCAAGACCGCCTATACCTCGGCCTGAGGCCGGCCACGCGCCGCCGCGCCGTGGGAGCGCGGCGGGCGCCTGGTGGTAGCGCAAACACAACGACGTTCGGGAGGGAGCGATGCGGAAGTTTCTGGGTATGGCGGCGATGCTGTGCGCGGCGGGGCTGGCCGGGTGTTCCGGCGGCGACGGCGCGGGCGCCGGTGCGGGGGGCGATGCGATCACCGTCGGCTTCAGCCAGGTGGGCGCGGAAAGCGAATGGCGCACGGCCAACACGCGCTCGGTGAAGGAGGCGCTGGCGCCGCCGGAGTTCAACCTCAAGTTTTCAGACGCGCAGCAGAAACAGGAAAACCAGATCAAGGCGCTGCGCTCGTTCATCGCCCAGGGCGTGGACGTGATCGCGTTCTCCCCGGTGGTCGAAACCGGCTGGGACACGGTGCTGCGCGAGGCCAAGGCCGCCGGCATCCCGGTGGTGCTGACCGACCGCGCGGTCAACGTCGCGGACGATTCGCTGTACGCGACCCTGATCGGCTCGGACTTCGTCGAGGAAGGCCGCCGCGCCGCGCGCTGGCTGGTCGAGGACAGCGAAGGCCAGGACGGACCGATCCGTATCGTCGAGCTGCAGGGCACCGTGGGCTCGGCGCCCGCCAACGACCGCATGAAGGGCTTCAAGGAAGTCATTGACGCCGACGCGCGCTTCCAGATCGTGCGTTCGCAGAGCGGCGACTTCACCCGCGCCCGCGGTAAGGAAGTGATGGAAGCCTTCCTCAAGGCCGAGGGGCGCAACATCGACGTGCTGTTCGCGCACAACGACGACATGGCGATCGGCGCGATCCAGGCCATCGAGGAAGCCGGCCTCAAGCCGGGCACCGACATCCGCATCGTGTCGATCGACGGCGTGCGCGGCGCGTTCGAGGCGATGAAGGCGGGCAAGCTCAACGCCACGGTGGAATGCAATCCGCTGCTGGGCGAACAGCTGGCGCAGCTGATCCGCGACGTGCACGCGGGGCGCGAGGTGCCGAAGCGGGTGCAGGTGGAAGAGGGTGTGTTCACCCAGGACCAGGCCGAAGCCGAACTGCCCAACCGCAAGTACTGAGTACGCAGGTGAAGTCCGCAGCTCGCGTCCCGGCAAACGCGCGGTTCTTCCCGCTCTCCTGCGCGGCCGCGCGGGCAGGGTGCGGGCGTGCGACGGGGCCGGTCGCGGGACGCATGGGAGCCTGCGCTTGAATCCCGTGGTGCTGCGCGCCGAAGGACTGCACAAGCGCTTCGGCGCGACGCGCGCCCTGGAGGGCGTCGGCCTGTGCCTGCGCGCGGGCGAGATCCACGCGCTGATGGGTCAGAACGGCGCCGGCAAGTCGACCCTGATCAAGCTGCTCACCGGCGTCGAACGGCCGGACGACGGCAGCGTGACCCTCGACGGCCGCACGATCGACCCGGCCACGCCCCTGGACGCGCAGCGCGAGGGCATCAGTACCGTCTATCAGGAGGTCAACCTCTGCCCGAACCTGTCGGTGGCCGAGAACCTCTATGCCGGGCGCTATCCGCGCCGCTTCGGCCTGATCGACTGGCGCCGCGTGCGCGAGGGCGCGCGTGCGCTGCTGGCCGAACTGCACCTCGAGCTCGACGTGGACCGGCCGCTGTCGTCGTGCCCGGTCGCGGTCCAGCAGATGGTGGCGATCGCGCGCGCGCTGGGCGTGTCGGCGAAGGTGCTGATCCTCGACGAACCGACCTCGAGCCTGGACGAGGGCGAGGTGCGCGAGCTGTTCGCGGTGATGCGGCGGCTGCGCGAACGCGGCATGGCGATCCTGTTCGTCACCCACTTCCTCGACCAGGTCTATGCGGTATCCGACCGCATCACCGTGCTGCGCAACGGGCGCCTGGTCGGCGAGTACCTGCCGGCCGAGCTGCCGCAGGCCGCGCTGGTGCGCGCCATGGTCGGGCGCGAGGTGGAGCTGGCGGGCGGCCGGGATGCCGCCGCGCCGCCGCCTGCCAACGCGCAGGTCGTGGTCGAGGCGCGCGGGCTGGGTCGTCGCGGCAGCCTGCATCCGGTCGACCTGCAGCTGCGCCGCGGCGAGGTGCTGGCGCTGGGCGGCCTGCTGGGCGCGGGCCGCACCGAACTGGCGCGGCTGCTGTTCGGCCTCGATCGGGCGGGCAGCGGCGAACTGCGCATCGAAGGAGAGGCGGTGGAACTGCAGCATCCGG
>JAEXTE010000435.1 GCA_023453655.1 Pseudomonadota bacterium | reverse complement strand
ACCGGCTCGGCCGTCTGCTTGCATTCGTGCAGGACCCGGCAGCGTTCGAGTTGGAACACGAGATCGAGCGCGCCATCGTGGTCGACCCGGGAGAGGTACCGGGTGATGTGGTCACGATGAACTCCAGGGCTTTGCTGCAACTGGATGACGAGACCTTGGAGGTGACCCTGGTCTATCCGGAGGACGCGGACTGCAGGGCCGGGAAGCTGTCGGTGTGCTCGGGCATCGGCACCGCCATCCTCGGTTACCGGGCGGGTGATGCGCTCGACTGGCGGATGCCGGACAGGACGCGCCATATCCGGATCGAAAAGGTGCTTTACCAGCCCGAAGCCACAGGCCATTTCCACCTCTAGCCTGCGCGCCGCCGCCTTCGGGCGTCAGAGTGCACTTTCTGAGCACGTCACCATGCCCACAGGCAGGCATTGCTGCGTTGAGGCAAAGCGGTAAGAGACTTTCCAGGGCCGACCAAGATCCTTACGCCGCGAGCCGCCGCGAAACGCCCTCCACCACGCTGCGGATCTGCTCCACCGTCGCGCCGTCTCCATGGTGCGACATCTCCAGCTGCCGCAGCGCGCGGGTCATGGCGACATAGAGCACGCGCACCTGCTGTCGCTTGCGGTCCACATCATCGCTCGGGGCCGCCAACTCGCAGATCCCTGGAATGAACACGGTATCGAACTCCAGTCCCTTGCTGGAGTGCATGGTCATCACCTTGACCGAGGCTGGCCCGTTGAACATGGCGCGCCGCTGGTCGTCCGAGGCCAGCAATACGGGCAAGCCTCGCTTCTGCAGTTGCGCGGCGATCAATCCGGACAGCCGGTTGGAATGGCATAGCACGGCGAAGTCGTTGGGATTGGCACCGTTGTCGATCGCGTCCCGGATCCGGGCGGCGATGAAATCGGCTTCGGCCCAGATGTTGCGCGCCCGCCACAGCTCGGGCATCGGGCCGCGGCGGCCGGCGCTCTCGGGCGCAATGACCGGCACGTGGTCGTCATCGGCGTCCTGTCCGGTCAGCACCTCCTCGGCGAAGGCCTTGGCGACCGCCGGTACTTCCAGGGTGGTGCGGTAGTTCAGACGCAGGATGGTGGTGCGGCCCTGGGCCTGGATTCCGACGCTGGCGAAGGAGAACTTCCGCTGGGTGCTGCTGCCGTACAGTGTCTGAGCATCGTCGTAGAGCAACAGCAGCGCGTTCGTCTCGGGGTCCACCATCTGCGCGACGAGCCGCAGCCATTCCGGTGCGAAGTCGTGGCCTTCGTCGATCAGAACCGCTCCGTACTGTCCGCGCGGAATGGCCTTGGACTCTACTCCGTCGATCACCGCCTGCACCAGCTTCTGCCAGTACGCGCCATCGCCCTTCTGAAAGGCGGGCTTGCGCAGCCCGTAAGTCTTGAGCTGTTCGCCACACCACTCATGGAAGTTGCGCACGGCCACCCGGTCCTGCACACCGTGGCCGTGCATCAGATGCTCGAGGCGGCTGGCCAGTGTCTTGTTGTAGCAGAGCACCAGCACCGGCTTGTGCTGCCGGCGGGCGAGCTCGACGCAGCGGTAGCCCAGGATCATCGTCTTGCCGGAGCCGGCCACACCGTGGATCACGCGGTGCCCGTCGCCCAGCGAGCGCGCCAGCTGCTCCTGCTGCAGGTCCATCACCCGGATGATGTCCGGGATCTCGACTGGTGCGGCCTCAGGCTGGCTTGGCGCCGACAACAGGTCGCCTTGCACCTGGATGCGCAGCTGCGGAAACAGATGCCAACGCACGCGCTCGATCTGCGGCAGGCCGAGCAGGCAGGCAAAGGGCATCAGGAACATGTCCCAGAGCCGCTTCTGGAACTCTTCCGCGTCCACTCCTTCGGTCATCTCGTCGCGGCAGATCACGCTGCCCGGCGGCAGGAAGTGCTCCAGTTCCATCTGATCGAACTGGTTGCGGGTGATGTTGGCCAGCGCCACGCCGAAGCCCCAGGGCATGAGCAACTTGCCCGCGCGCTTGTCGCCGGGTGGGTGGCAGAGGGCCGGATCGTCCTGCAGCAGGCGCACGATCTCCATCGCGTAGTCCCGCGCCTGCCGCAACGGGTTGGCCTGGGTCACGCGGCCGCGTTCGGTGTTGAGGATGGCCCGGTCCCGGTCCAGCTCGGCCAGCGTATCCGGCTTCCAGTCCTTGACCTCCAGGACCAGGAAGCCCCGGGAGGGATGCAGAACGACGAAGTCCGGATGCCGGTAGTGCGGCCCGACCGGCACGTCGTACCAACAGAGATAGTCATCGTCGAGCTTGTCGTCCAGCCGGGAAGAAAAGCGGCGTTCTCCCGACGTCATGCGTGGCAGGCAGGTGCTGCGGCTTGGAATCAGCGTGGCCATTGGATCCCCCGATCCCTGGGTCACTGGAGGTGAAGCTACCGCAGAAGGCGGAAGCCGTCGAACAGGAGCGAATTCCGCTCAAGGAACCCCACCTCCGAACGACTGTAGCGAGACGTACTAGAGACGGTCGGACTGGTGGGTGCAGGCCGTCGCAAGCGTCGTGACCGTCCCCGTCAGGTCCGGACCTGCATTGCCGTTTGGGCCTCCCACACTATCTTCCCCGATACGGTTCGCAGCCTATCCCGTCGTTGTCGCGATCCAGGTGGGGTCCGTAACCCGGATCTCCACGGTGGACGGGCGCAGCGCCTGCCGCCCTTGCCTCGGCACAGTTGGCGAAGGCGCGGCCTGCCGGGGCAGGCGCCGGGGAGACCCGCGAAGGCGTAAGCGAAGCGGGGGCAAGGTTTTGGCGTCTGGGTGCAGGAGCGGGAGCTCCGCGGTGGCAGTGGTAATCGCCGGTCTTGCGGTTGGTGTGGCAGCCCTCCGCATTGAGGCCGCCGCCATGTGACCAGGCGGCGTTCGCGCCGGCCAGGGCGGCGAGCAGGAGGACACGTCGCGCAGTGGAATGGTCCATAGCCCTCTTCCAGTTGGTCAGTGTCGACCGGCCTGCAGGATCCATGCCAGATCGTACGGGGCGATCTTGAAGCTTGCTCTTCCGCGATGGGTCCGTCGCATGCAAGGCGCGTGCAATGCATCGAACGGGGGGCGAAGAATGACAGCAGGGGGCCGCTACGTTCTCGCCCATCCCTGTTCGCGACGCGGGATGTCGAATCCCGGCATCCTCATTCGTCATTACGGCGAATACCCTGTTGGAGCCCCCCTTCGTGAAATACCTCGGCCTGGCCTACTACAGCCCCGACAAGTTCGCCGCGATGACGCCGGAGGCGGTCGATGCCCTGGTCAGCCAGTGCCCGGCGCTCGACGAGAAGATGCGCGCCACCGGCAAGGTGCTGGTGTCCGCATCGCTCGGCGAGCCCGACACGTGGACGACGCTGCGGCCGCGCGCGGGCAAGGCCCAGGTCAGCGATGGTCCCTACACCGAATCCAAGGAGCTGGTGGGTGGCCTGTTCGTCATCGAGGCGGACAACCACGACGAGGCGTTGCGCCTCGCCTCCATGCATCCGGCCGCCACGCTGGGCGAGGAAGGGGGCTGGGCAGTCGAGCTCATCCCGATCGGCTTCTACCTCGGCGATTGAGGCGCGGCGAAAAGTGGGGTTGGCTTGGATTCAACCTGGACCAACAAGCGACAGCGGCAGCGTGCCGAGCGCCCTCACCGTGTCGCGCCAGCACGCGGCAGGTCATGCACAGCGAGATTATTCCCGTCGCTGCGTCGCCCTTCGCCGCGCAGGTGCCGGGCACAGGCGCGCGGCGGTGGCTTCGTAAGGCGAGCGTGAGGGCGAGCGGGTGGCGTCACCACGCCCGGCAAAGACCGCCCGTGGTGTGCTGGATTGGCGGCGGGCTGCTTGGCCGACGCCGATTTCCCTCGTTGTACCGCCCGGGAGGACCACCCATGAAGACGACAGGCACGTTTGCCCTGGCCGCGTTGGCCACGGCCATGGCGTTCGGCACCGCGCTCGCGCAGGACACCACGCCGCCCACCAGCCAGACCCCCGTGACCGAGCCGCCGCCCAACGAGGAGGCCACGCGGCCGACCCGGCACGACGCCACCGGCGCGACGCACGGGCCCGAGCACGGGATGAAGGAAAAGCCGGACTATGCCGAACTCGACGCCCGCGGCGACGGGCAGGTGGCCCGCGCCGACTTGGTGGCGCATCCGAAGCTGCAGGAGAAGTTCGCGGACATCGACACCGGCGGCGACGGCACGATCTCCCGCAGCGAATACGACGCCTGGAAGGCGCGGAAGCAGGACAAGGCCCGCGACGGCGATCCGCCGCAGCCCTGACCGCGCGCCAAGTCGCAGGACAGCCGCGCCCATGGAGCGCCCCGACAAACGGCGCTCTCTCTTCCCGGTGGTAACGTCCGGCGCGCGGAGGGTCTGGCGAAGGCCGACGAACGGCGCGGCTCCTGTGTGCCGAGCGGCGCGCTGACAACTACTGGCAGCCTCCGGTCACGAAGCAGACGGCTTGTGTCCGCAACGCTGGCCATACCCCGTCCGTCACCATGAAAGGAACGCGCTCGGCTCCACTGACGCGTGCGAACCTTGAGCGGCTACCGTCATCGGTATGACTCCGCGTAGACCGCAATCGCAGTTTGTTTGTTGCGTAAGCCGGGCGCGATGTCGGTGTCCCGCCAGCTCCGTTGTCGCGCGATGCGGACCGACGTTCCGCTCAGCGGTCGCCATTACCCTCCGGCAACATCTCCGCCATCCGCGCTTCCGCCTGCGCATGCAGCGCCCAGAAATCCTCCACGCCGTCGCCGCGGATGCGCCGCTCCAGCACCGCCAGGTGCGAATGCCAGCCGCCGCCGAAGTTCATCGCGTCGCTGCGGCCGCGCAGGCCGGTGTGGGTCAGCAGCAGGCGCGTCGTGCCGTTGCCGGCGTCGGCGAGTTCGAAGGTGACTTCGCCGGCCTCGCCGTTCTCCCAGGTGAAGGCGAGCACGTGGGGCGGTTCGCAGCGGGTGATGCGTTCGCTCCAGCTGTGGCCGACGTAGGGTCGG
>JAEXTE010000349.1 GCA_023453655.1 Pseudomonadota bacterium | reverse complement strand
GCCCGGCCTTCGTCGAGGACGGCGTGACCCTGGCCATCGCCGAGCTGCTGCGCGGCGGCGTCACCTGCGTCAACGAGAACTATTTCTTCCCCGACGTGCAGGCCGCGACCTACCGCAGGCACGGCTTTCGCGCGCGGATCGGGCTGCCGGTGATCGATTTCCCCACCGCTTGGGCGGCCAGCGACGACGAGTATTTCGACAAGGCGGGAGCCGTCCACGACCAGTGGCGCGACGATCCGCTGGTGGCCACCGCGTTCGCGCCGCATGCGCCGTACACCGTGAACGACGCCAACTTCGAACGCGTGCGCATGCTCGCCGACCAGCTCGACCTGCCCGTGCACCTGCACCTGCACGAGACCGCGCAGGAGGTGGAGCAGTCGCTGAAGGAGCACGGCCAGCGCCCGATCGCGCGCCTGGACCGGCTGGGCCTGGTCAACGACCGCCTGATCGCGGTGCACATGACCCAGCTCACCGAGTCCGAGATCCACCTCTGCGCCGAGCGCGGGGTGAGCGTGGTGCACTGCCCCGAATCCAACCTCAAGCTCGCCTCGGGCTTCTGCCCGGCCTGCGCGCTCGAGCGGGCGGGCGTGAACCTGGCCATCGGCCCCGACGGCGTGGCCAGCAACAACGACCTGGACATGTTCGGCGAAACCCGCACCGCCGCGATCCTGGCCAAGGCCGTGGCCGACGATGCGGCCGCGCTCGATGCCTTCACCGCGCTGCGCGCCGCCACCCTGGGCGGGGCGAGGGCGATCGGCTTCGACCACCTGGTCGGCTCGATCGAGCCGGGCAAGCAGGCCGACCTGGCCTGCGTGGACCTGTCGGCGCTCGAGACCCAGCCGCTGCACCATGTGGTCTCGCAGCTGGTGTACGCCACCGGCCGCCACCAGGTGGACGATGTCTGGATCGCGGGCCGCGCGAAGCTGCGCGGGCGCCAGCTGGTCGACATGGATGCCGATGCGATCGTCGCCAACGCCCGCCAGTGGCGCGACAGGATCGCCGGCATCCGGGTCGGCTGAGCGGCTGCACCTGATCCTCCGCGCCGCGGGCCTCGCGGCGCAGCGCCGGCCCGGGCCGGCCCCACGCCATACCGAGAACGACGCCATGAGCCCTGCCTCCGCCGCCTCCAACTTCCACCAGGCCGAACTGGACCGCTTCGCCGCCCTCGCCAACCGCTGGTGGGACCCGGGCGGCCCGCAGAAGCCGCTGCACGCGCTCAATCCCGCGCGCCTGGGTTACGTGGCCGCGCGCGCGCCGCTGGCCGGCAGCCGCGTGCTCGACGTGGGCTGCGGCGGCGGACTGCTGAGCGAGGCGATGGCCCAGGCCGGCGCGAAGGTGACCGCCCTCGACCTTGCCCCGGAACTGGTGAAGGTCGCGCGCCTGCATGCGCTGGAATCGGGCGTGGAGGTCGACTACCGGGTGCAGTCCGTCGAAGCGCTGGCGAGCGCCGAGCCGGGCAGCTTCGACGTGGTCACCTGCATGGAAATGCTCGAGCACGTCCCCGATCCGGGCGCGATCCTCGCCGCCTGCGCGACCCTGCTGCGCCCGGGCGGGCGCCTGTTCGTGTCGACCATCAACCGCACGCCCGCCGCGTTCGCGCTGGCGATCGTCGGCGCCGAGTACATCGCCCGGCTGCTGCCCACCGGCACCCACCACTACAGCGAGTTCATCCGTCCCTCCGAACTCGCGGCGTGGCTGCGCGCGGCCGGCCTGGAGCTGGAGGATGTCAGCGGCCTGCGCTACGAGCCGTGGCGCAACGCGGCGCGCGTGGTGTCGCGCACCGACGTGAACTACCTGGCCTGCGCGCTCAAGGCCTGATCCATGCGCAGCGCCAACCCGCGCCGGTTCCCGCGCGGGGTCCTGTTCGACCTGGACGGGACCCTGCTCGACAGCGCCCCGGACATGCTCGCCACGGTCAACCGCATGCGCCAGGCGCGTGGCAGGGCGCCGATGACGCTCGACGCGATCCGTCCGCACGTCTCGCGCGGCGCGCGCGCGATGGCCGCGGCGGCGTTTCCCGACGTGCGGGCCGAGGACGTGCCCGGGCTCGTGCCCGAATTCCTGGCGTTCTACCGCGAGGAGCTGGGCCGGCACGGGCGTCCCTTCGACGGCATCGAAGCGATGCTGGCCGCGCTCGAGGCCGACGGGGTGCGCTGGGGCATCGTCACCAACAAGCCCGAGGGCCTGGCGCGCGACCTGCTGCCGATGCTGGGCTGGGACCGCCGCAGCGGCGTGCTGGTGGGCGGCGACAGCTTGGCCGAGCGCAAGCCCCATCCGCTGCCGCTGCTGCACGCCGCCGACGCGATCGGCATCGCGCCGGACGACTGCGCCTACGTGGGCGACGATCGCCGCGACATCGATGCCGCGCGCGCGGCCGGAATGCCCTCGGTGGTCGCGCTCTGGGGATACCGCCTGGACGACGACGACCCCGCCGCCTGGCAGGGCGACGTGATGGTGCATGCGCCGCAGGCGCTCCTCGATCCCGCCGCCTGGCCGCTGCGCGCCTAGCGTTCAGACGCGGCCGCAGTCCCTGCCGGACGACGCGGGCAGCGTGGGCCGGGCAGGGCGCCGGCAGGTCGCGACGACGGACGCGCGGACAGCGCCGCCTACAATGACGCGATGAACGAGTCCGATTCGCTCGACAGTTTCCTCGACAAGTGGCGTGCGCGCTGGCCGGAATGGGAGCTGCTTTCGGTCTTCGTGCCGGCGCCGCAGCGCGGGACGGTCGCGGCATGGCTGACCCTGCTGCAGGAACTGGGCGACGCGGCCTGGGCCGGCGCCGACCCGACCCCCGGGCTGGCCAAGCTGGCCTGGTGGCAGGAGGAACTCCTGGGCTGGAGCAAGGGTGCCCGCCGGCATCCGCTGGGCCAGGCCCTGCAGCGACTGGCGGCGCCCTGGGACACGCTGGGCCGCGCGCTGGCGGCGCTGCCGGCCACGCGCACGGCGGGCGAGGGCGATGGCCGGGAGGCCATCGAGCGTTTCGGCGCCGCCGTGCTCGCCTGCGAGGCGGCGCTGTTC
>JAEXTE010000288.1 GCA_023453655.1 Pseudomonadota bacterium | reverse complement strand
GGCCAGGCCCGCCGCCGCCAGCCCGGCGCCGGATGCCGCCCGCGCCGCGCCCGCGGCCAGCGGCGTCGGTTTCGCCGTCCAGGTCGGCGCCTTCAGCAACGCCGCCGAGGCCACGCGCCTGCGCGATCGCCTGCGCGGCATGGGCATCGGTGCCTTCACCGACACCGTCGATACCGATCGTGGCCGCCTGACCCGGGTCAAGGCCGGCCCGGTGCCCAGCCGCGACGACGCCGAGCGCCTCAAGGCGCAGGTGAAGTCGAAGGCCGGCATCGACGGCATGGTCCGCCCGCATCCCTGAGATCCGCGGGCCCAGGCTTCTCTCTCTCGCAACACGCAACGGGAAACACTGCCATGTGCGGCATCATCGGCATCGTCGCCACCACCGAGGTCGCGACCGCGCTGTACGACGGCCTGACCGTCCTCCAGCACCGCGGCCAGGACGCGGCCGGCATCGCCACGGCCAGCGGCACGCAGATGCGCGTGCACAAGGGCAATGGCCTGGTGCGCGACGTCTTCAACACGCGCGCGATGTCCCTGCTGGAAGGGCGCGTGGGTATTGCCCACTGCCGCTATCCCACCGCCGGCAGCGAGGGCAGCGACGAGGCGCAGCCGTTCTACGTCAACTCGCCCTACGGCATCGCGCTGGCGCACAACGGCAACCTGATCAACACCGACGCGCTGCGGCGCGAGGTGTTCGAACAGGACCGGCGCAACATCAACACCCAGTCCGATTCGGAAGTGCTGCTCAACGTGTTCGCGCACGAACTCGACCGCAGCCGCACCCTGACCCCGGAAGCGGCTTTCCGCGCCATCGAGGGCATCAACCGCCGCGCGCGCGGCGGCTACGCCGGCGTGGCCACGGTACTGGGGCTGGGCCTGGTGGCGTTCCGCGACCCGCACGGCATCCGCCCGCTGGTGCTGGGCAAGCGCGAGACCGAGGCCGGCAACGAGTACGCCATCGCCTCCGAGTCGGTGGCGCTGGACATCCTCGGCTTCGAGCTGGTGCGCGACGTCGCACCGGGCGAGGGCGTGGTGGTCACCCCGCGCGGCGAGCTGCACACGCGCCAGTGCGCGGAAGCCATGTCGCGAGCGCCCTGCATCTTCGAGTACGTGTACTTCGCGCGCCCGGACTCGATGATCGAGAACATCTCGGTGCACAAGGCGCGCATGCGCATGGGCACTGCGCTGGGCGAGAAGATCCTGCGCCTGCGCCCGGACCACGACATCGACACGGTGATCCCGATCCCGGACACCTCGCGCGACGCGGCGATGGAGATCGCCAACGTGCTCGGGGTGAAGTACCGCGAGGGGTTCGTCAAGAACCGCTACGTCGGGCGCACCTTCATCATGCCGGGACAGGGCGAGCGGGTGAAGTCGGTCAAGCGCAAGCTCAACCCGATCAAGCTCGAGTTCCGCAACCGCGTGGTGCTGCTGGTGGACGATTCGATCGTGCGCGGGACCACCTCGCAACAGATTGTGCAGATGGCGCGGGAGGCCGGCGCGCGCAAGGTCTACCTGGCGTCGGCGGCGCCGCCGGTGCGCCATCCCAACATCTACGGCATCGACATGCCGACCCCCGAGGAGCTGATCGCGCACGGCCGCACCGAGGAGGAGGTCGAACGCATGATCGGCTGCGACTGGCTGGTCTACCAGGACCTGCCGGACCTGGAGAAGGCGGTCGCGGGGCCGAAGTTCGAAGGCATGACCTTCGACAGCTCCTGCTTCAGCGGCGTGTACGCGACCGGCGTGGACCCGGGCTATTTCGAGGGCCTGCGCCAGCTGCGCTCGGACGACGCCAAGCGCCAGCGCCGGCTCGCGCTCTGAGCCCGGCGCGATGCCGACGCTGTTCGACGCCGCGCGCGAGTGCCTCGACGCGGCCGGCGTCGACGACAAGATCGCGCTGACGCGGCGCCACGCCGCCGCCTTCGCGCGCGGCGAGCTGGCGCTGCCGGAAGACGCCGCTGCGCCCGAACCCATCCGCATGCCCGGCCGCCCGCCGCGACCGGCGCTGGTGCATCCGCGCGAGCTGCCGAGGCGCGGATTCGGCAGCGTGGCCGGGCGCGCCGCGTTCGTGCACTCCATCGCCCACATCGAACTCAATGCGGTCGCCCTGGCCTGGGACGCGGCCTACCGCTTCCGCGGCCTGCCGAACGCGTTCTACGCCGACTGGGTGCGCATCGCCGACGACGAGGCGCGCCACTTCCTGCTGTTGCGCGAACGGCTGCGGGCGCTGGGCCACGACTATGGCGACTTCGACGCGCACAACGGCCTGTGGGAGATGTGCGAGAAGACTGCGCACGACGGACTGGCGCGCATGGCGCTGGTGCCGCGGGTGCTGGAGGCGCGCGGCCTGGACGTCACCCCGGGCATGATCGTGAAGCTGCGCGCGCTGGGCGAGGACGCGACCGCCGACGTGCTGGAGGTGATCCTGCGCGAGGAGGTCTCGCACGTGGCCGCGGGCAGCCACTGGTTCCGCTGGTATTGCGCGCAGCGCGGGATCGATCCGGAACCGGAGTTCCGCAGGCTGCTCGCCGCGTATGCGCGCGCCGTGCTGCACGGTCCGTTCAACATCGAGGCGCGCAGCGCGGCCGGCTTCAGCGAGGACGAACTGGCGGCGCTGGTGCAGGCCGCGGGGGCGGCTGCGTCCTAGGCGCGCTGCAGCGGCAGCTGGCGGAGGTCGAAACGTCCGCCCGCGGCATGCAGCACCGAGCCCTGCGTGTACCAGTCGCCCAGCACGATGCGGCGGCATTCGCGCCCCCCCACCGTGAGCTCGTGGATGGCAGGGCGGTGGGTGTGGCCGTGGATCATCGTATCCACGCCGTAGCGGGCGAAGGTGTCGTCCACGGTCGCCGGCGTCACGTCGGTGACCGTCTCCATCGTCCCTGCCTGCTGCAGTTCGCCCTGCCGCGCCATGCTGGCCTGGCGCGCCTGCGCGGCGAACGCCAGCCGTGCCTCCAGCGGCTGCGACAGGAAGGCCGCTTGCCAGGCCGGATCGCGCGTCTGCGCACGGAACTGCTGGTAGGCCGTGTCGTCGGTGCACAGCAGGTCGCCGTGGCCGAGCAGGACCGGCTGGCCGTCGAGCAGGATCACCGCCGGATCGGGCAGGATCGTGAACCCCGCGCGTGTCGCGTAGTCGCGGCCGAGCAGGAAGTCGCGGTTGCCGCGCTGGAAATACACCGGCACGCCGTGGCCGGCGAGCGCGCGCAAGCGGTCGGCGACGAAGGCGCCGGTTTCCGAGGGATCGTCGTCGCCGACCCAGGCCTCGAACAGGGCGCCGAGGATGTAGAGCGCGTCGGCGTCGCGCGCCTCGCCATCGAGAAAGCCGCCGAACAGGCGGGTGACGTCCCGGCGCGCGGGATCGAGGTGCAGGTCGGAAATGAAAAGCGTGGCCATGGCGCATTGTAGGGGCGGCGCCCCGCCGCGCGGCCGCCGACACCGGAACCGGCACCGCAATGCCGGTAAAATGACGCGATTCCACGCCCGTCCGAGCCTGTCATGAGCTGCCGTACCCGTTTCGCCCCCAGTCCCACCGGCTACCTGCACATCGGTGGCGCGCGCACCGCGCTGTACTGCTGGCTGGAGGCGCGCCACCGCGGCGGCGAGTTCGTGCTGCGCATCGAGGACACCGACCGCGAGCGCAGTACCCAGGCAGCGATCGACGCCATCCTGGACGCGATGGAGTGGCTGGGCCTGGACTACGACGAAGGCCCGGTCTACCAGACCCAGCGCCTGGACCGTTACCGCGAAGTGGCCGAACAACTCGTCGCCGAGGGCAAGGCGTACTACGCCTACGAGAGCAGGGAAGAGCTCGAGGCCATGCGCGAGGCGGCGATGGCGGCCGGCGACAAGCCGCGCTACAACGGCGCCTGGCGCGACCGCAGCGAGCCCAGGCGCGACGATCCCAACCGGGTCATCCGCTTCAAGAATCCGGTGGATGGCGTGGTGGCCTGGGACGACAAGGTCAAGGGCCGCATCGAGATCGCCAACAGCGAGCTCGACGACCTGGTGATCCTGCGCGCCGACGGCTATGCCACCTACAACTTCGCCGTGGTGGTGGACGACATCGACATGCGCATCACCGACGTGGTGCGCGGCGACGACCACGTCAACAACACCCCGCGCCAGATCAACCTCTACCACGCGCTGGGCGCGCCGGTGCCGGCGTTCTCGCACCTGCCGATGATCCTCGACGAGCACGGCGCCAAGCTCAGCAAGCGCACCGGCGCGGCCGACGTGATGCAGTACCGCGACGCCGGCTACCTGCCGCACGCGCTGCTGAACTACCTGGTGCGCCTGGGCTGGTCGCATGGCGACCAGGAGATCTTCTCGGTTGCCGAAATGCAGCAGCTGTTCGAGCTCAAAGACGTCAACGCCAAGGCGTCGCGCCTGGACCCGGCCAAGCTCGGCTGGCTCAACCAGCAGTATCTCAAGAACGACGATCCGGCCCATGTGGCGAAACACCTGGACTGGCACCTGCGCCAGTGCGGTTACGACCTGGGCAGGGGGCCGGCGGCGGTGGACATCGTGGTCGCGCTGCGCGACCGCGTGCAGACGCTCAAGGACATGGCCGAGCGCGCCGCGGTCTGGTTCGGTCCGCTCGAGCACTACGACGAAGCGGCCGTGGCCAAGCACCTCAAGGCCGGCGCCGATGCGCCGCTGCGCGACGCGCAGACGCGCCTCGCGGCGCTGCCGGCGTGGACGGTGGAGGGCATCGCCGAAGCCCTGCATGCCACCGCCGAGGCGCTGGGCCTGGGCATGGGCAAGGTGGCGCAGCCGATGCGCGTGGCGATCACCGGCACCCAGGTCAGCCCGGACATCTCGCACACCGTCTACCTCGCCGGTCGCGACGAGGCGCTGCGCCGCATCGAGGCCGCGATCGCGCGGGTGCCCGCCGCCGGTTGAGAACCCGGCGCGGCGGAGCCATCATCACTGCATGGGACTGCATGGCCACGACTGCATCGATCCGCACCACCACGTCCATGACGCCCAGGGCTTCGTGGACGCGGTGGAACGCGCCTGCCGCCAGCGCGGCCTGCGGCTGCCGCCGATCCGCGCGCGCGTGCTGCGGCTGGTGGCCGGTGCCGGGCGACCGGTCAAGGCCTACGACCTGCTGGACATGGTGCGCTCGGGCGAGGGCGCGGGCGCCGATGCGCCACCGACCGTCTATCGGGCGCTCGATTTCCTGCTGGCCAACGGCTTCATCCACAAGCTGCAGTCGGTCAACGCGTTCGTCGCCTGCCACCATCCGGACAGCGCGCAGCATTCGGTGCCGTTCCTGATCTGCAACCGCTGCCACAACGCCGTCGAACTCGAGGACGCCGATGTGGTGGCGTCCCTGGACGAGCGCGCGCGCGCACTGGGTTTCGTGCCGCAGGCGCAGACGCTGGAAGTGCACGGTCTGTGCGCGCGCTGCGCGCAGCAGGACGGCGCGGCAGGCTGATTCCTGCCGCTGTTGCGGCGCCCCGTTCTAGCGGTTGTCGCGGCCGTCGCTCGATTCATGCCGCATGCGCCGGCGGATGAACAGGGCGGTGCCCAGGGGCAGGCCCAGAATGACCAGGCCGACGGCGATGGTCAGCCAGCCCACCGGTTCGGTCAGCATTTCCCGCAGGATCGGATGCATGCGCGTTTCCCCTCGTGTCGAGACGCGGCCAGTCTCGGCCGCGTGGGCGGAGCCGGCATTGCGTCCGATCAAGGCTCCGGCACGCGCCGGTGCCGGAGACTCGCGGGTTCGCCAGGCGGATGCCGTCAGAAGAACAGGCGCACGCCCGCCGCGATGCTGCGGCCCGGCAGCGGCGCCAGGTCCTTGAGGAAGGAGGTGTGCGGCCGCGCCTGCTCGTCGAGCAGGTTGGTGCCGTCCACGAACACCTCGATCGCGCTGCCGTCGGCGGTGTCGCGGTGCCAGGCCAGGTTGGCGGTCACCAGGGTATAGCCCGGCGATTCGGTTTCGTGGGCGGCGACGCGGTCCTGCCGCGCGTGGCGGATGGCGCCGATGCCGGCGCGCCACGCGCCGCCTTCCCAGCGCAGCTCGGCGCCCGCGCGCCACGGTGCGATCCGCGGCAGGTAGCCCGACAGCGGCAGCTGCGCCGTGTAGGCGTGGGCGTGGTCGCCGTGCGGGATGGCGAAGTCCACCTCGCGCACCCCATCGCCGGCGAGGCGGGCGCGCACCGCGTCGCCGAATCCGCGCAGGGTCCAGCGTCCGCTGCCGTTGTCGACCAGGGTCCAGCGCAGGTCCAGCTCGCCACCGGTGAAGCGCGCGTCGGCCTGGGTCCACAGGCGCGCGGTGGCGCCGCCGTCCTCGATGCCGGTGTCGGCGAGGTAGATGAAATCTCGATAGTCCACCGCATACAGCGACGCGCCCAGGGTCAGCGGGCCGCGATGCCAGTGCAGGCCGAGCTCGACGCGGTTGGCGGTTTCGCGGCGCAGCAAGGGGTCGCCGAACTCGTGGCTGCGCGTGGCCACGTGCAGGCCGTCGGAATACAGCTCCTCGGCGGTCGGCGAGCGCTGCGCGCGGTCGAGGCCCAGGGACAGGTGCAGGTCTTCGCCGAAATGCCAGCGCGCCGCGGCCGACAGGCTGGTGGCGTCGACTTCGCGCGAGGCGCCGATCGCCGTCGCCGCGTCCACCTCGATGCGGTTGCGGTCGTGGCGCGCGCCGATTTCCAGGTCGAGCGCGTCGAAGCTGCGCCGGCCGATCCAGAACAGGCCGATGTCGCGCGACTGCGAGTCGGGCACGAAGGCCTCGTCGCCGAGCGCGCGGAAATCGCGCCGCGAGCCCTGCAGGCCGAACGCGCCGTCCCAGCCGGCCCAGTCGCGGTGCACCAGTTCGGCGCGCAGCTCGGCGCTCTCGTTGTCGAACACGGTGCCGACGGCGCGGCCTTCGTATTCGGTGTGGGTGTAGGCGGTATGCGCCAGCTTCACCCGCAAGGTGTCGAACGCGCCCAGGCCGTCGAGGCCGCCGCGCAGTTCGTACCGACGCTGGTCCATGACGATGTGCACCGCGTCGTCCTGGCCGGCCTCGCCGTGTTCGTGTTCGTGCCCGTCATCGCCGTCGTGGCCATGTCCCTCGTCGTGTCCGTGCGCGTGGCCGGGCACGCCGTAGCGGCTGTTGTACAGGCTGCTGGCGGCGCCGAGGAAGCCGCGGTCGGCGATCCAGGACAGGCCGAAGGCGGCGCTGTCGGTGCGCACGGCGCTGCCTGGCAGGGTGCCGCGGACGCCTTCCCCTGGCGCGTGGTCGTCCTCGTCGTCGTGGTCCTCGTGGAGGCCTGCGCGTTCCGCGGTGCCCGGGATGTCGTAGTCGCCGGTTTCGCGATGCAACGCGTCGAGGTGGAACACCAGGCGGCCCGAGGACGAGGTGCCGTCCAGGCGCAGCATGCCGGTACGCTCGTCGTTGCCGCTGCCCGCGCGCAGTTCGGCGCGGCCCTCCAGCGGCGTGGCGCTGGCCCGCTCGGGCACCCGCCCCTCGACCACGTTGACCGCGCCGCCGATCGCGCCGCTGCCGTAGAGCAGGGTGGACGGGCCCTTGAGCACCTCGACCTGGTCGGCCAGGAACGGCTCGATCGAGACGGCGTGGTCGACGCTCACTGTCGAGACGTCGCCGGCGGCCAGGCCGTCGCTGAGCACCTGCACCCGCGCGCCTTCCAGGCCGCGGATGATCGGACGACCCACGCCGGGCCCGAAGTAGGACGACTGCACGCCCGGGAGGCGGCGCACGGTCTCCCCGAGGGTGGAGGCGCGGACTTCGTCCAGGCGGCTGCCGGCCAGCACCTCCACCGGCCGGGTCAGGGTCTCGGCGGTCTGTGGCAGGGGGCTGGCGCGCACCACCAGCGCGTCCAGGTCCTTGACCTCGGCGTGGCGCGGGTCGTTCTGGTCGGCGAGGGCAGGGAGGGCGTAAAGGGCGAGGGCGAGGGCGGACGCGAGGCGCCCATGGGCGAGCTTGGTGGACTGCATGTGGGGGAGCTGGCCGGCGATTGGGTAATGTTATACTATTACGTACACGGCCGCCCCGGCTGTCAACCTCCCGGACGTCATGACTCCCCGCCAACGGCACCACCTGCTCGACCGTTTCGGCGCCGCCGGTTCGCTGGCCTGCGCCGCGCACTGCGCGCTGCTGCCGCTGCTGATCGCCGCCCTGCCTTCGCTGGGCATCGCGGTCTGGCTGGGCGACGGCCTGGAATTCGGCTTCGTGGTGTTCGCCAGCCTGCTTGGCCTCTTCAGCCTGGCCTGGGGCTACCGGCGCCATCGCGCCCTGCGCGCGCTGGGCCTGCTGCTGCCCGGGCTGGCTGTGCTGTGGCTGGGCGTGCTGTACGCGCCCCTGCACGAATCGGTGGTGCCGCACGCGGTCGCGATGACCCTGGGCGGCACCCTGGTCGGGGTGGGGCACCTGGTCAACCTGCGCCTCAACCACAGCCACGTGCACGACGCCAGCTGCGCGCACTGAGCGCCGCCGCGGGCGTAGCGACGGGCCCGCGTGATAGACTTCGCCCCCTCGCGCGACCGCGCGGCGGCCCGGGCATCCGCGCCGATTTCCAGAGATTCCAGGAGCAAGACGACGATGGGCAAGGGCGACCGCAAGACCGCCAAGGGCAAGCGCTATTCTTCCAGCTATGGCAACGCGCGCCCCAAGGCCGTGGCCAAGGCCACGGGCAGCGCTGCCGCGCCGGTGGCGAAGACCGCGAAGACCGCGACCAAGACCCCCGTCCGCAAGGCGGTGAAGAAGGTCGTCGCCAAGGGCGAGTAAGCGCGCCCCGCGCGAAAGGAAAAGCCCCGCGCTGCGGGGCTTTTTCGTGCCGGCGCTCAGCGTCGCGCCGCGCCCGCTTCCACCTCGCGCCAGACCCGCAGCAGGTTGCCGCCAAGGATCTTGCGCACGTCCTCTTCCGAATGGCCGCGCGACAGCAGGCCGTCGACCAGGTTGGGGAAGTCGGCCACCGAGCGCAGGCCCTGGGCCAGTTCGCCGCCGACGCCGTCGAAATCCGAGCCAAGGCCCACGTGGTCGACGCCGAGCAGGCGCACGCCATGGTCGATCTGGTCGAGCACGGCCGACAGCGGCGTGGTGGGCGTGGGGTGGTCGCGGTCCCAGGCCGCCTCGAACGCGGCGACGTCCTGCGTGGGTTGGCCGGCCGCGGCGAGCTCGGCGTTGCGTGCGTCGAACTCCGCGCGTGCGCGGAACCGCGCCTGCATGTCCGCGGCGGCCTGCGCGTTGACGAAGGCGGTGCCGAACGGCACCTGCACCACGCCGCCGCGCCGGGCGATGGCGAGCGCGAGTTCGTCGCTGATGTTGCGCTCGAAACCCGGGGTGAAGTGGCGGAACGCCGAGTGGCTGGCGATCACCGGCACCGTGCTCAGTTCGATCGCCTGCGCCGCCGCGGCGTCGGAGATGTGCGAGACGTCGACCATGATGCCGAGCCGGTTCATCTCGGCCACCACCTCGCGCCCGAACGGACTCAACCCGTTCCACTGGCGCTCGGCGCCGTAGGACGAGTCGGCCAGGCGGTTGGCCGCGCTGTGCGCCAGGGTGATGTAGCGGATGCCGCGGTCGAAGAAGGCCTGCACCTGCGACAGGTCGTCGCCCAGCGGCGCGCCGTTCTCCATGCCCAGCGGCAGCAGCACGCGTCCGCCCGCGCGCAGGCGCTCGACGTCGGCCGGCGACGTCAGGATGGCGAAGCGGTCGGGATGGCGGTGGACCAGGGCTTCGATGGAGTCGATCTGCGCGTGCGCCGACTGGCGGGCCTTGCCTTCGCTGTCCTCGCGCGCCGAGGTGTAGATCGACATGAAGGCGATATCCAGTCCGCCCTGGCGTGCGCGCGGCCAGTCGAACTCGCGGTCGGGCGCGGCCTCGCCGAGATCGGCCCAGGTCTCCGACAGGATGCCGGGCGCATCGATGTGGGTGTCGACGATGATCGCGTCCTGCGCCAGGGCGGTCGCGCGCCGGATCGCGCCGTCGTCGGCCAGCACGGTGGTACAGGACAGGGCGAGTGCGCAGGCAAGGGTGGTGCGCAGGGTCATGCGGGTCTCCATGGCGTCAGCAAAGTCGTTGTCCGCCGGCGTACACGGCGCGCGCAAGCGATCCGCCGAGCCAGTAGCACAGCCCGGCGGGACGGGCGACGTCCCAGTGCACGAAGTCGGCGCGCAGGCCGGCGCGCAACACGCCGCGATCGTCCAGCCCGAGCGCGCGGGCGCCGTTGACAGTCGCGCCGCGCAGCGCTTCCTCGGGCGTCAGGCGGAAGTGGGTGCAGGCCAGCTGCATGGCCTGGCGCAGCGAGAGCAGGGGCGAGGTGCCCGGGTTGCAGTCGGTGGCTACCGCCATGGCCACGCCCTGGGCGCGGAACGCGGCGATCGGCGGCAGGGTGGTCTCGCGCAACACGTGGAAGGCCCCGGGCAGCAGCACGGCGACGGTGCCGGACCGGGCCATCGCCGCCACGCCCGCGGGCGAGGTATGTTCGACATGGTCGGCCGACAGCGCGCCGAACTCGGCGGCCAGGGCTGCGCCGCCGCCGTCGCTCAGCTGGTCGGCGTGCAGCTTGACCGCCAGGCCGAGGTCGCGCGCGACCTCGAACACCCGCCGCGTCTG
>JAEXTE010000287.1 GCA_023453655.1 Pseudomonadota bacterium | reverse complement strand
AGCCGCAGCTGCGGCCCTCGTTCTGCTGCCTGAGCCATTCCTGCAGCGGCGAGAAGTACTCGAGCACCGCCGAGGCATCCATCTGCTCGGTGCCGGTCAGTTCCTTCATCGTCTGCTGCCAGGGCTGGCTGTTGCCGCGCGAGAGCATCGCCCAGAACTTGCCGCCGCCGGCCTTGTTGCCGGCGAAGGTGCATTCGTACAGCGGACCCTGGTGGCCCGCGGCGTCGCACAGCGCCTTGTAGAACTGGAACTGCAGCACGTGCGAGAGGAAGTAGCGCGTGTACGGGGTGTTGCCCGGCACGTGGTACTTGGCGCCGGCGTCGAAGAAGTCCTCGCCGCGCGCGGTGGCCGGCGCCACGCCCTGGTACTTCGCCTTCAGGTCCCACCAGGCGGTGTTGTAGTTCTCCGGCGTGATCGAGCCGTCGAACACGCCCCAGCGCCAGCGGTCGATCATCAGGCCGAACGGCATGAACGCCACCTTGGCCAGGGCCATGCGCATCTGCGCGTTGATCAGCGCTTCCTGGCTGGGCTGCTGGTCGCCGACCAGGCCGATCGACTTCAGGTAGGCCGGCGTCATCGCCAGTTCAATGGTGTCGCCGATGGCCTCGTGGAACCCGTCGTGCGCGCCGCCCTGGAACAGCGGCGGCAGGTTGTTGTAGGCCAGGTAGTAATACACGTGGCCCAGCTCGTGGTAGATGGTGAAGAAGTCCTCCTCGTTGGGCTTGATGCACATCTTGGTGCGCACGTCCGGCGACTTGCCGTCCTCGCCGCCCATGTTCATGTCCCAGGCGCTGGCGTGGCAGACCACGTCGCGGTCGCGCGGCTTGATGAACTGGGTCTTCTGCCAGTAGCTCTTCGGCAGCGCGGGCATGCCCAGCGAGGTGTAGAACTCCTCGGCCTGGCGGGTCATCTGCTGGGCATGCTCGAGCTGCGCCTTGCGCACCACTTCCACGCGCCGATCGGTGTCGATCAGCGCGTTCTCGCGCGCGAGGTGGTCGTTGAGCACGGACTGGTACTGGCGCTGCAGCGCGCCGCCGACGTCGAGGCTGCCGGCCTGCTGCTCGCCGTAGGGCGCCAGCACGTCCCACAGGTTGCCCCAGTCCTGCTGCCACATGTTGCCCATCAGGTGCGCCGGCAGCAGGCCGTCGACCGAACCGCGGCCCGGGTACTGCGCCTCCAGGCGGGTGCGGGCGTAGCAGTGCAGCTGCTCGTACAGCGGCTTGACCTGGCCCCAGAGGCGGTCGGTCTCGGCCGCAAGTTCGACCGGCGACATGTCGTAGCCGGCCCGCCACATCTCGCCGGTGTTGGCGTATCCGAGTTCGCGCGAACCTTCGTTCACCAGCTCGACGAAGCGGGTGTAGTCCTCGCGCATCGGCCGGGCGATGGTGTGCCAGCCCTGCCAGGCGTCGAGCTGGGCGTCGTAGTCGCGGCTCTTGGCCAGCACCTCCTCCAGCTCGCCCAGCTGGCGGCAGTTCTGGCTGTCGCCAGCGGCCTTGCAGTAGGTGCCGGCGCCGTACATGCCCTCCATCTTCGTGGCGATGCGGGTCAATTCGGACAGGCGCGCCGGGTCCTTGGGCGCGGGCATCGCGGTGCCCAGCTTGAGCAGGGTGATCGCGCGCGCGGTCTCGGGCGACATCTGCTGGCCTTCGAACTTCTTCGACTGTTCGATCCAGCTGTTGAGCGAGGTCAGGAACTTCTCGTTGGCCTTGGCCGCGAGCAACTGGCTGTCGTCGTTGATGTACGTGCTCGACAGCCACTGCGCGGCGGTGAGTTCCGGATACATGGCCTTGAGCTCGGCGTTGACCCGCGCCACGAAGGCGTCGGCGGTCTCGTCGGCCGGGGCGCCGGCGGTGGCGACGGGTTGCGCGGCGTCGGGCGTGGCCGTGGGTTCGCGCTTGCAGGCGGACAGGGCGAGGCTGGCGCCGATGGCCAGGGCGAGCAGGGCGTGGCGATGGTTCACGATGGGATCCGTCAGGCGCAGGATGCGGTGCGGGCAGGCTAGAGCGCGGCCCGCGCCCGGGCAAGTGCGGGACGGGTCAGGGAGCCACGAGCCGTCGCCGCGCGTCCACCAGCCCGCGCGCGTGCAGCCACTCCCAGGCCTGGTCGGCGTCGTGTTCGAAGTATGCCTGCGCGCTGCCGAGGCGGAAGGTGTAGCCCCAGGCGTCCATGTCGGCGAGCACGCGCTCGCGGCCGACGCCAGGCAGGGCATCGCCGAGCAGGGCCTGAAGCACGCACACCGCATCCTCTTCGGCCACCGAATCGGTCGCGTCGGTGTGTACCGCCTGGCGGCGCTCTTCCGGCAGCACGATCAGGTGGCCGGCCTCGTGCAGCATCGAATGCACCGGCGTGTCGCCGCGCACGTACACGTCACTGCCGATGATGCCGGCCTCGCACTCGCCCCAGTAGCTGCCGGGGATGGTCGCGCCGTCGTCGAGCAGGTGCAGCGCCAGTCCGTAACCGCGCAACAGCGCCTGCGCGTCTGCGAAGGCGATTTCGCGCAGCAGCAGCACTGGACGCGGGCCTGGCGTGTCGTGGTCGGTCATGCGCAAGAAGCCCCATCCCGGTTCGGGATGGGGCGGAAATCACGATTGCGGGCGCAGCCGGATCAGGCCGTCGCCGGCCGGTCCTCGGGCAGTGCCACGGAGATGTCGAGCACGTCGTGTTCGCCGTCCTTGACCAGGTCCACCTTGACCGCGTCCACGTCCACGCTCACGTACTTGCGGATCACCTCGAGCAGTTCGCGCTGCAGCAGCGGCAGGTAGTCGGGCGCGCCGCGGCTGGTACGCTCCTGCGCCACGATGATGCGCAGGCGGTCCTTGGCGATCGCGGCGGTGTTCTGCTTGGGCTTGAGGAAATCGAACAGTCCCATGCCTCAGCTCCCGAAGAGCTTGCTGAAGAAGCCCTTCTTCTCGGCCTGGGTGAAACGCATCGGCCGGTCTTCGCCGAGCAGGCGGGCGACGGCGTCGTCGTAGGCCTGGCCGGCGCTGGATTCGCTGGCCAGGATGACGGGCTCGCCCTTGTTGGACGCGTCGAGCACGTCGCTCGACTCGGGAATCACGCCGATGGTCTTGATGCCCAGCACTTCCTCGACGTCGGCGATGGAGAGCATCTCGCCGCGCTCGACGCGCGCCGGGTTGTAGCGGGTGAGCAGCAGGTATTCCTGCACGCGCTCGCCGGCCTCGGCCTTGCGGGTCTTCGACGAGAGCAGGCCGAGGATGCGGTCGGAGTCGCGCACCGAAGAGACTTCCGGATTGACCACCACCACCGCGCGGTCGGCGAAGTACATCGCCAGGAACGCGCCTTTCTCGATACCGGCGGGCGAGTCGCACAGGATGTAGTCGAAGCCGTCGTCGGACAGGTCCTTGAGCACCTTCTCCACGCCCTCGAGCGTCAGCGCGTCCTTGTCGCGCGTCTGCGAGGCGGCCAGCACGTACAGGTTGTCGAAGCGCTTGTCCTTGATCAGCGCCTGCTTGAGCGAGGCCTCGCCCTGGACCACGTTGACGAAGTCGTACACCACCCGGCGCTCGCAGCCCATGATCAGGTCGAGGTTGCGAAGGCCGACGTCGAAGTCGATGACCGCGACCCTCTTGCCGCGCCGCGCCAGGCCGTTGGCCAGGCTGGCGCTGCTGGTGGTCTTGCCGACGCCTCCCTTGCCCGAGGTGACCACGATGATTTCTGCCAAAACACGTCTCCTGTGTGTGCCGCCGTCAATCGAGTGCGGCGATCTTGAGTTCGTCGTTGTCGAGCCAGACCTGCACCGCCTTGCCGTGCAGCTCCTTCGGAATATCTTCCAGCACTTTGTAATGGCCGGCCACGGCCACGAGCTCGGCGTGGAAGGCGCGGCAGAAGATGGGCGCCTTCGCGTTGCCGTGGGCCCCGGCCAGGGCGCGGCCACGGAGCGGACCGTAGATGTGGATCGAGCCGTCGGCGATCACTTCGGCGCCGGCGCCGACCTGGGACAGTACGGTCAGGTCGCGGTTCTCGGCGTACAGCTGCTGGCCCGAGCGCACCGGCGCCGCCTGGACCAGGCCCGGGGCGGCGGAATCGGGGCGCGGCGCCGGTGCTGGCGCGGACGCCGCAGCCGCAGGGCGCTGGGCCGGAGGCGGGGCAGGTTCCGCAACCGGCGGAGTCTCAGGAGATCCTGCGACAGGCTCGTACTGGGCCCGGAACCGGGCCAGCACCGGCAGGCCGATCTCGACCGCCAGCTTCTCGTTCTCGCTGCTGCCCCAGGCCAGCGCGACCGGCAGCACGCCGGCCTCGCGCAGCGCTTCGACCAGCGCCCGGGCGGTGGCCGCGTCGGGGGTGCCGGCCAGGCCGCCGAAGTCGAGGATCACCGCCGCCCGTGCGAACAGCTTCGGGGCGCGGGCGACGCGGCTGCGCATCTCCTCGGCCAGGCGCGGGATGTCCAGGGTGCGCACGCGCAGGTTGGCGATGCCGACCTGGCCGATCTTGAGCTCGCCGGCCTGCTCGAAATCCATCGCCGCGCTCATGCGGCGGAGGACTCGGCGACGGCCACGCGGGGACGCAGCAGCCAGGGTTCGTCGGGCAGCTCCTCGCCGTAGGTGTCGCGCACCCAGGCGTGGCTGCACATGTCCTTGGCCATCATCGAGGCGCGGATGCCGTTCTCGGGCATGACGTGCTGGCCGATCTCGCGGAAACCGAAGCTGCCGTGGAACAGGCGCACGGGGTCGGCGTCGTGCTCGAGGAACACCTCGCAGGTCAGCAGCGGGTAGCGCAGTTCGGCGTAGCTCTGCGCATCGGCATAGAAGGCGCGACCCACGCCGCCGCCGCGACGGCGGCTGGCCACCACGATGCGGTCGATGTAGAAGAAGCGCTCGCAGTGCGCCCGGAACCAGTGGAAGTTGCTGCTGTCGTGCTCGGCGTCCGAGCCGAGGCCGACCAGGAAGCCGGCGAGGGTGCCGTCGCGCTCGGCGACGCGGAAGTATTCGGCGGTGTCGTGGAACCTGCGGATGCGCGCCGCGTCCAGCGGCAGGATCGTCGGGCCAGCGGCGTTGTTGAGGGCGAGGATGGAATCCAGCTCGTGCTCGCGCACGTCGCGGATGACGATCGACATTCCTGACTCCAGAAGACTTGCGGGTGCTGCCTGGCCGCAGGTGGCAAACGGCGGGGGCGTCATGCGACGGCCAGCACGGATTATCGCATGGCCTTCCGCCCGGGGGCGACCGCGCGGCGGCTCTGCCGCATGACTTCCGAGGGGGTCGCCGGGCCGCCGAATGCGCCTACCATGGGCCATGCTGTCCCGCCTCGACCATGCCCGCCTGCTGCGCTACGCCGGCCTCTTCACCTGGGTGGTGATGCTGCTGCCGCTGTGGGTGATTTCCGGCCCGGTCGACGAGGCCGAGCCGCTGTCGAGCGTGGGCGCGGGCTGGAACGCCTGGTTCGCGTGGGGACTGTTCGGGTTCAGCTTCGCCTGGCTCACCCGGGCGCTGGACTCGCGCCGGGTCAGCCTGCCCGACTACGTGCTGCTGGTGGTGATGATCGGCAGCGCGGTGGCGCTGAGCTACTACAGCAATACCGGCCTGGGCGTGCTGCTGCTGATGGTGGCGGCCTGCGTGCTGCCGTGGCTGCTGCCGCTGCCGGTGAGCATCGCCGCGCTGGTGGTCAGCGTGTTGCTGGTGGTTCCGGTGTACGTGCGCGCCATCGGCTTCTCGCTGCTCGAGGCGGTGATGCAGTCGATGCTGTACGTCGGCTTCAACTGCTTCGTGTTCGCCACCGGCTACGTGGCCCGCCAGCAGGTGCTGGCCCGCGACGAGCAACGGCGGCTGAACGCCGAACTGCGCGCGACCCGGGCGCTGCTGGCCGAGAGCGTGCGCGTGAACGAGCGCACCCGCATTTCCCGCGAACTGCACGACCTGCTGGGCCACCACCTGACCGCGCTGAGCCTGAACCTCGAGGTGGCCAACCACCTGGTCAGCGGCCAGGCCCAGGAACACGTCGGCCAGGCCCATACCCTGGCCAAGCTGCTGCTCAGCGACGTGCGCGAGGCGGTCAGCCGGCTGCGCGACGACGACGCCATCGACATGCGCGCCACGCTGCTGCCGCTGGCCGACAACGTGCCGGGCCTGCGCATCGACATGGACATGCCGCAGACCTTCCTGGTCGACGATCCCGAACGCGCCCACGTGTTGCTGCGCTGCACCCAGGAGATCATCACCAATGCCGTGCGCCACGCCGAGGCCAGCCTGCTGCGGCTGCGCTACCGGCTCGACGGCGATGCGGTACTGCTGGAAGCCCGCGACGACGGCCGCGGCGCCGACGGCGCCACCGCCGGCAACGGCCTGCTGGGCATGCGCGAGCGGTTGGCCGCGCACGGCGGCAGCCTGCAGGTGGAGACCTCCCCCGGTCGCGGCTTCACGGTCCGCCTGCGCCTGCCCATGGACGGCGGCGTGGTGGTCATCGACACCATCCGTCCGGCCGAGGCCGGCGACCAAGACCCTTCCATCAAGATCCGACCCCTGGAGGTCCCATGATCCGCGTCTGCCTGGTCGACGACCAGACCCTTGTCCGGCAGGGCATCCGTTCGCTGCTGGCGCTCGACGGTGGAATCGAGGTGATCGCGGAAGCCGGCGACGGCAAGCAGGCTGTGGAGCTGATCCCCGAGATCCGGCCCGACGTCGTGCTGATGGACATGCGCATGCCGGTGATGTCCGGCCTGGAGGCCCTGCAGGCCCTGTCGAAGGCCAACCAGCTGCCCCCGACCATCATCCTCACCACCTTCGACGACGACCAGCTGGTGCTGGCCGGAATGAAGGCTGGCGCCAAGGGCAACCTGCTCAAGGACGTGTCGCTCGAGCAGCTGGTAGGCGCGATCCGCACCGTGGCCGAGGGCGGGTCGCTGGTGCAGCCGGCCGTCACCCAGCGCCTGCTCTCGGGGCTGGAGCACATGCGCAACGACTTCGTCAGCCTCGACCGGCCCGATCCGCTCACCGACCGCGAGACCGAGATCCTGCGGCTGATGGCCGGCGGCTTCTCCAACAAGGAAATCGCCAACTCGCTGGGCGTGGCCGAGGGCACGATCAAGAACCACGTGTCGAACATCCTGTCCAAGCTTGGCGTCCGCGACCGTACCCGCGCCGTGCTCAAGGCCTTCGAGCTGCAGCTGGTCTGACGGGGACAGGATGCCCGGCCCGCCGCAGCGCGGGCGGGCTCACCCTGTCCAAGCTGGGCGTCTGCGACCGTACCCGCGCCGTGCTCAAGGCCTTCGAACTGTAGCTGGTCTGACGGGGACAGGATGCCCGGCCCGCCCCAGCGCGGCGGCGTTCGCCGGCAGCGCGAGGCAGTGCCTTGGGAGCGCTGCCGCCCTACCAGATGGGAGTGGACAACGGGCTGCGCGGTGCTCGACCGATCCGGACCATGCCGTCTGCCCAAAGCACCCGGGCGGGGCGTCTTCACGGCGCAGAAACTGCTGCCCCGGCACCGGCATGCGTGGCGTTCCCGGCGCCTGCCGCCAGCGCCGCCGGTTGCGCCCGCAACCGACCCCTGGGCGCGGCCCGGCGCGGAACGGCCGTTTTCGACTCGCCCCGCGCGGGGCGTTCTTGATAGGATTGGCCACTTGCGCCTGCCTCGGCAGGGATTGGTCCCGGAGAACCCTGAAT
>JAEXTE010000282.1 GCA_023453655.1 Pseudomonadota bacterium | reverse complement strand
GAGCTGCCGATCGCCAGCGACGTGACCGCACAGATGAGGCAGGCGGCCGGGTAGAAGTAGCTCGGGTGCAGCAGCTTCATGCCGTAGACGATCAGCGTCGGCACCGTGCCGCTGAGCAGCCAGCTGCCGATCAGCGCGCCCACCGCCAGCAGGATCAGGATCGCGCCGACCGAGACCGAGACCCCGCGCACCACCGCCTCCTCGATCTCCTCCCAGCGCAGGCCGTTGCGCAGGCCGATCAGGGCGGCCACGCCGGTCGCCAACAGCAGGGCGATCTGGCTGGCGCCGTACACCGCATCGTCCGCGAACAGGATGATGCCCAGCACCAGCAGCACCACCAGGAACAGCAGCGGGATCAGGGCCTGCAGCATGCTGGGCGCGCGCGGCGTGGTGGTCTTCATGGGGCGCTCTGCGGGTCGGGCGTCGGGAATGGCGGTGCCGCCATGGAAGAAGCGCGGGCCGAGGCGGCCCGCGCGTTGGACTCAACCTGCGCGCACGGCGGGCGCGGCATTGAGCCGGCTGTTGCGGTACCCGTACAGGAAGTAGATCACCTGGCCGAGCACGGTCCATGCCACGAAGATCTGCCAGTGCTCGACGAACGACTGCAGGAACAGGAACAGGCAGGCGACCACGCCCAGCGGGCAGATCACCCAGAACGCGGGCACCTTGAACGGGCGCGTCAGGTCGGGGCGCGTATAGCGCAGCACCAGTACGCCCAGGCACACGGTGGCGAACGCCAGCAGCGTACCCATCGACACCAGTTCGCCCAGCCCGCTCAGCGGCATGAAGCCGGCCAGCAGGCAGGCCACCACGCCGACGATGATCGTGCCGATGTAGGGCGTCTGGTACCTGGCGTGGACGCGTCCGAAGAGCTTCGGCAGCAGGCCGTCGCGCGACATGCTGTAGAAGATGCGCGGCTGCGCCATCAGCATCACCAGGATCACCGAGGACAGGCCGGCGATCGCGCCGATCTCGACCGCGGTCTTGAGCCAGCCGACGCTGGCGCCCGGATCGGCCTTGAGCACTTCCTCCAGCGCGGTGGCGACCGGCTTGGCCGTACTCAGCAGCGAGTAGTGGGTCATGCCGGTGAGCACGGCGCAGACGGCGATGTAGATGATGGTGCAGATCGCGAGCGAGCCGAGGATACCCTTGGGCATGTCCCGCTGGGGGTTCTTGGCCTCGCCGGCGGCGGTGGAGACCGCGTCGAAGCCGATGTAGGCGAAGAACACGATGGTCGCCGCGCGGAACACGCCGTCCATGCCGAACTGGCCGGGGCCGGTGTTCTCGGGAATGAAGGGCGTCCAGTTGGCCGGGTCCACGTACTGGATGCCGAAGCCCAGGAACGCGGCGATCACCACGACCTTGATCGCCACGATGATCGCATTGACGAAGGCGGACTGGGTGATGCCCACGTAGCACAGGCCGCTGACGGCCGCGACGATCAGCACCGCCGGCAGGTTGATGATGCCTTCCGTGGCGACGAAGGCGCCGTTGGCCCAGGTGATCGGCGCGGTCGCCAGTTCCGCGGGGAAGGGCAGGCCGAGGGTGGAGGTGAGGAAGCTCACCAGGTAGCCCGACCAGCCCACCGCCACCGTGGACGAGGCGAACAGGTACTCCAGTACCAGGCACCAGCCGATGAACCAGGCCACCCATTCGCCCAGCGTGGCGTAGGAATAGGAATAGGCGCTGCCGGACACCGGCATCATCGAGGCGAACTCGGCGTAGCACAGGCCCGCCATGGCGCAGGCGAAGCCGGCCAGCACGAAGCTGAGCATGATCGCGGGACCCGCGTGGTTGGCCGCGGCCTGGCCGGTGAGCACGAAGATGCCCGCGCCGATCACGGCACCGACGCCGAGCAGTACGAGGTGGCGCGCGGTCAGGGTGCGCTTGAGCGTCGCCTCCCCGTGCAGGGAGCCCTCGACCGGTTCGCCGGCATCCACGTGCGGCGCCGGCTCGACCGGCTTGACCCTGAACAGACTCTTCGACATCGATGGTTCCCTGGAGATGGACGGAGCACGCCGCTGGGGGTCGGCCGCGGATCGTTACCGCTGCTACCTTGCCAAACGCCGATCCGGGGCACAAGCGCGTGGATGATGCGCGACAATCCCCGTCCATGACCTATGACACTGTGATCGGGACCGGCGTGTCCGGCCAGCGGAGCGAGGCCGATCCGCTGGCCGACGCCCTCCGGTGCTATGCCGATCGCCATCCTGCGCAGGCGCCGGTCGCCGCCGGGTTCGTGGCGCTGCTGGACGATGGCGATGCGGCATTCCTGCGCGGGCGCCTGGATGGACACTTCACCGCCTCGGCCTGGCTGGTCGACCGCGCCGGCGCCCGCGTCCTGCTCACGCACCACCGCAAGCTCGGTATCTGGGTGCAGCTCGGCGGCCACGCCGACGGCGACCGCGACTTGCGCAGGGTCGCGCTGCGCGAGGCGGAGGAAGAATCCGGCCTTGCCGGACTGCGGGCCGACCCGGAGATCTACGACCTCGACCGGCACTGGATTCCCAGGCACAAGGGCGTGCCGGGGCACTGGCACTACGACGTGCGCTATGTGGTCCGCGCCGGTGCGAGCGAAGCCTTCGTCGTGAGCGAGGAATCGCTGGCGCTGGCCTGGCGCGACATCGGCGCGATCGCCGCGGACGGCGCCGCGGACGCATCGCTGCGGAGGATGGCGCGGCGCTGGCTGGAACGCGGCGGCCGCTAGCGCACGCGGTCAGCGTCGCGCGGCGACCTCGTCGATGTGGCGCAGCAGGTCGGCCGGATCGTCGTACACGCGGAACGCGCCGGAGCGCTCGAGTTCCTCGCGCCCGTAGCCGCCGGAAAGCAGGCCCACGCCCAGCGAGCGGGCGCGCTGCGCGGCCAGCATGTCCCAGATGCTGTCGCCGATCACTAGCGAATGGGCAATGTCCACGCCCAGACGCTCGGCCGCGGCGAGGAACAGGTCCGGGTCGGGCTTGGCGTAGCGCACCTGGTCGCGGGTGACCACCGGAATCGCCGCCGGATCCACCCCGAGCGCGGCGATGTTGGGTGCCGCGGTTTCCATGCGGCCGCTGGTGGCGATGGCCCAGGGAATGCCTTCGGCGCTGAGGTGGGCCAGCAGTTCGGGCGCGCCGGGCAGCGGGCGGATCGCGCCGGCAGCCGCCTGGCGGTTGTAGGCCTCGGCATGCCAGGCGCGCAGGCGCTCGAGCCGTTCGGGAGTGATGTCGAGCCCGGTCTCGCGCAGCAGGATGTTGGTGAACAGGCCACCGCTCATGCCGATCTTGCGGTGGATGCGCCAGACCGACAGGTCCACGCCCTCGCGGTCCAGCGCTTCCTTCCAGGCCAGCACGTGCTGGTAGACGCTGTCGACGAGGGTGCCGTCGAGGTCGAACAGGAAGGCGGTGGACATGCGGGGCATGGCGCGGCTCCTCTGGCGGGCGGATGGAGGGCGGGACCGCCATCATGCCGGGCCGCATGCGGCGCCGGCGTCAACGCATCGGCGCGCTCAGTAGAGCACGCGCGTGCGCAGGGTGCCCTCGATGCCGTTGAGCGCCGATCGCAGGCGGCCCGTGATCTCGGGCGTGGAGGCGATGTCGATCACCACGTAGCCCACCTTGGCGTCGGTGCGCAGGAACTGGCCGTCGATGTTGACGCCCTCGCGCGAGAACAGTTCGTTGATCCGCGACAGCACGCCAGGCACGTTGCGGTGGATGTGCAGGATGCGATGGCTGCCGGCGTGCTCGGGCAGGGTCACCTCGGGGAAGTTCACCGCCGAGAGCGTGCTGCCGTTGTCGCTGTAGCGCACCAGCTTGGCCGCGACCTCGGTGCCGATGTTGTCCTGCGCTTCCAGCGTGCTGCCGCCGACGTGCGGGGTCAGGATCACGTTGTCGTAGCGGGTAAGCGGCGATTCGAACGCATCGCCGTTGCCCTTGGGCTCGACCGGGAACACGTCCACCGCGGCGCCGCCGACATGGCCCGATTCCAGCGCGGCAGCAAGCGCGTCGATGTCGACCACGGTGCCGCGCGAGGCGTTGATCAGGTGCGCACCGGGTTTCATCCGCGCGATCTGCGCAGCACCGAACATCATCTGGGTGGCGGGGGTTTCCGGCACGTGCAGGGTGACGATGTCGGAACGCTCGAGCAGGTCGTCGAGGCTGGCCGCGGCGCGCGCGTTGCCGAGCGAGAGCTTGGTTTCGATGTCGTGGAAGACCACGTGCATGCCCAGCGATTCGGCCAGCACGCCGACCTGGGTGCCAATGTGCCCGTAGCCGATGATGCCCAGGGTCTTGCCGCGCACCTCGTGGCTGCCCAGCGCCGACTTGCTCCACCCGCCGCGATGGCACTCGGCGTTCTTCAGCGGGATCCCGCGCATCAGCATGATCGCCTCCGCCACCACCAGCTCCGCCACGCTGCGGGTGTTGGAGTAGGGCGCGTTGAAGACCGGGATGCCGGCCAGTTCGGCCGCTTCCAGGTCGACCTGGTTGGTGCCGATGCAGAAGCAGCCGATGGTGAGCAGCTTGCGCGCCTCGGCCAGCACGTCGGCGGTGAGCTGGGTGCGCGAGCGGATGCCGACGATGTGGGCGTTGGCCAGCTTCTGCTTCAGCTCGTCGCCCGCCAGCGACTTGGACAGCAGTTCGACCTGCTCGTAGCCGGCCGCCCGGAACACCTCGACCGCGCTCTGGCTGATGCCTTCGAACAGGACGACGCGGATGTCCTGCTTCGGGAACGAGGTCTTCGAGAGCGTCATGCGGGCGGGCATCCGGCGGCGAGGGGAGCCCCGCATTATTCCAGATGACGGCGGGCGTTTCCGCAGTGCAGCAGCGATCATTGCACCGTCGCGCGGAACGCCGGTCCACGTCCAGCGCAACACTGGGAACGCGCTTTTTTGTTGCGCCGGAAACGGTGTCGCCGCGGGCGCCACGTTCAGGGGGCGCATGGACGTGCGCCTGCTGGACGCGTCAGGTCCTGGCTGGCACGCTTGCGCTCCCCACGACGCGCGCTCTTCCCATGACCGATCCGCGCCTGGCCGCGCTCGCGCAGGCCCTGCCCGAACTGCGCCTGCTGACCGACGCCGCCGACCTCGAACACTACGGCCGCGACTGGACCCGGCGCTGGACGCCGGCGCCGCTGGCGATCGCGCTGCCGACCTCGGTGGAGCAGGTGCAGGCGGTCGTGCGCTGGGCGCGCGAGCACGCCGTGGCCATCGTGCCGTCGGGCGGCCGCACCGGACTGTCCGGCGGCGCCGTCGCGGCCAACGGCGAGCTGGTGCTGAGCCTGGAGCGGATGAACCGCGTGCTGGGCTTCGATCCCATCGACCGCAGCCTGACCGTGCAGGCCGGTATCGCGCTGGAGGCGGTGCACAACGCGGCGCGCGAGCACGGGCTGGCGTATCCGGTCGATTTCGCCGCGCGCGGTTCGTGCAGCATCGGCGGCAACATCGCCACCAATGCCGGCGGCATCCGCGTGATCCGCTACGGAAACACCCGCGAATGGGTGGCCGGCCTGAAGGTGGTCGATGGCCGCGGCGTGCTGCTCGAGCTCGGCCGCGGCCTGGTCAAGAATTCCAGCGGCTACGACCTGCGCCACCTGATGGTCGCTTCCGAAGGCACCCTGGGCATCATCGTCGAGGCCACGCTGCGGCTCACCGATCCACCGCCGCCGACCAGCGTGATGCTGCTGGCGCTGCCGGATTTCGCGGCGCTGATGCAGGTCTTCGCCAGCCTGCGCGCGCGGCTGCAGCTGGAAGCGTTCGAGTTCTTCACCGATCGCGCCCTGCACCACGTGACCGCGCATGGCGGGCAGAATCCATTCGGCGAGACCTATCCCTATTACGTGGTCACCGAGTTCGCCGCCGGCGAAGCCGGGGAAGCGGCCGCGCTGGCGGCTTTCGAGCACTGCGTGGGCGAGGGCTGGGTGCTGGACGGGGTGATCAGCCAGAGCCAGGCCCAGGCCGCGCAGCTCTGGCGCCTGCGCGAGGGCATCACCGAAAGCCTGGCGCCCTACGTGCCGTACAAGAACGACGTCTCGGTGCGGATCTCGGTCATGCCGGC
>JAEXTE010000255.1 GCA_023453655.1 Pseudomonadota bacterium | reverse complement strand
CCTTGGCATGTGCGCGCCCGCATGGTCCCAGGACATCACACCGCCCATCGATGCGGTGGGCGCATACAACCATGCCAACGTCATGACGCGCCGCGGGAAGGCCGCCGCCGCGCAGCAGGCGCGCGGGCGCGAATCGTCCCGGCAGTCGGCAGGACAGGCGGACGGGGGCACCATCTCGCGGGCCGCTTTCGATTCGATCGTTGCCGATCTTCGCAGCGAGTACAACCAGCGGGTGGCGCGCGACGGCACGCCAGCCGCAGATGCCTGGTTGCAGCGAAATGTCGCTGAACTGAAGCGTCGCTATACCCACATCCAGGACTGAACGACACGGCACAGGCGTGCATCTGCCGACGCCTCGACCGTTCGACGAGCGCCGTCATTCGTCTCGCAGGACGCCTGCCGGGCTGCTTTTGCAGGCATGGCTGCAGGCGATGATCCGTTGCTTCAGCCGGTGATACACCGCGATACCGCGACTTGGTGCGGCCACGCGAGGGTCGACGCCTCGTGCTGCCCACATTCGTCCGGATCCACCCTCCCGATGCGGCCGGATCGGCGAGGGCTGCTCTGACACGACAACGGCCCCCGAAGGGGCCGTTGTGCGTTTGCGGAGGTCCTTTCCGCGACGGGCCGTGGCGTCAGCCGCTCTTGCGCGCCATTGCCGTCTGGCCTTCGCCCATGGACTTGAGCGCGGTGCTGACCGCCTGGATGAACATCGAGTACATCTGGCTCTGTACGGTCAGGCGGGTGGAGTCGGCCGCGGTCGGTTCGTCACCGATGCTTTCGGCGGTGCGCATCAGCGCATTGCCCTGGCGCTCGATCAGCTTGCCCATGGCGATGGCGAAAGCTTCCAGCCAGCCGCCGCCGCGTCCGGAGCGGGAGGACTCCAGCGCGTTGTTCTCGCGGGCCTCGCGCAGCTGGATATCGGAAATGACGGAATTCCAGTTGATCTCACTCATGTCGTTCTCCTGTTCGATATGTGGCTGGATACGTTGCGATACATGTCGGGACGCGCGGACGACGCGATTCGACGTATCGCTTACACAGGAGGCCCGCGCAGCCGGCGGGAACGGGAACGGATAATCGATTGTGCGTTTGCGGGCGCCCCGCCGACGGGCGCAGGCGCGGGTGCCGGATCCTCGCCTTCGCCGGCCGCGCGTTGCCGCTGCAGCCAGTCCAGGGCGGCCTGGTGCCCTTCGGTCTGGATGCGGTTGGCGAACTCCAGCGCGAGACCGGTCTTGGGATCGGTCATCGGTTCGATCGCGGCGTTCAACTGCCGGGCCAGCGCGTTGCGTTCCGCTTCGTCGACGTCCTCGCCAATCAGCGAATCGAGCGCGGCCATCCACGCCGCGGGATGCAGCTCCGCCCGCGCCGGCTGCAGCGACGCCTGCTGCACCGCGTCGCGCAGGAACGGCATCAGGAAATCCAGGCCCTCCTGGCCGACGCCGGGTTCGTCGCGCAGTACCGACTCGAACTCGGCCAGGATCGCGTCCGGTTCGATCGGCGACCCGGCCTGGCCCTGCCCCGGGCTTTCGGCCGCCGCCGCGTGCGAGCGCGCGGCGATGTCCGGGCCGGTGCCGGTGGCCTTGCGCGCTGGTCGGAGTGGGGGACGTGCCATCGGAAGGGCCGGCTGGTCTGCGGGTGACTTCGGATCGAGTCTACGGTGCGGGAGTGGAGCGACAACTAGGGCGCACCCTAGCCACCTGCCGCCGGTTGCGGGGCGAGCGCCGGGATCGTGCCGACCAGGCGCTTGAGCTGTTCGCCCTGCCGGCGCCCCAGCGCCTCGGCTTCGCCTCTCAGCCACGCGTCGGCATCCGCCTGGCCGTCGCGACCGATGCGTTCGCGATACTCGACCTCGAGCCGCTGCTTGGCACCGCGCAGCTCGACCAGCATCTCGTCGTACTCGCGCAGGATCGCCGCCTCGTCCGAGATGCTGATCTGTCCCTGGCTGCGGATGTCCTCCAGCAGGCGACCGAACTCCTCGCGACTGGCGGCCCGCTGGTGCAGCGACACCGGAGCGGATTCTCCGTCCGGAGCCGGATCGAACGGACCGGAAGCAGCCGGCATCGGGATGGCCGCCTGGTCGGCGGGCCTTGCGCTGCCGCTGCGCGGTGGCGGACGTCTGGACATGATGGGGTCGCCCAACTGGAGAAGGCATGCGCGGCGGCGATCGCGTCGCCGCCGCGCCGGGTGGCCTCAGCCGCCGAATACGCCCTTGAAGGCGTCACCGAAGGCTTCGTTGAAGATATTGTCGAAGCCCGAGTTGCCGCTGCCGCCGGAGTCGCTGAGCAGGGATTCGACCAGCCCGCCGGCCAGCTGGCCGAGCATGGGGTTGCCGGTCCAGGCGGTGACCGCGATGTTGACGACGGAAGAAAGGAAATCGCCGATTCCACTGAGGAAGCTCATGATGCTTGCTCCAATGTCTGGATTCTTCTGAAGGGGTTCTGGCTTGCATGCGTGTCCGCGCGCATGCAGTGTGGAAACCTCCTCCCGCTCGTCCAAGCTGGGGCGTTCCCCACCTGGGGAGAACCCTGGTCTCAGCCGTCGAAGTGCGGTTCGATCTCGAGCGCGCCGAGGTTGTGCTCGGCGAAACGGCGCGCCAGCGCCGGCGCCGCTTCCAGGATCGCGTCATAGCTGTCGCGCGAGCGCACGTCGGCGCGCAGGCGCCAGCCCCCGGCGGTACGGCTGAGCAGCAGATCGGTGCCCGGCAAGGTCGCGTCGGCCATGCGCAGCAGCACCTGACCCTCGCGGTCGCCGCCGGCGGCGCCGTCGACGGCGAACTGGCG
>JAEXTE010000229.1 GCA_023453655.1 Pseudomonadota bacterium | reverse complement strand
CGCCTATTGTGACCGGCGCGGTGCCGTGACTGGAAGCGCGCCGCGGTTCGCCCGCGCGGCGCGCGCCCTGGAATGAATACGTCCTCCGCCTGTGCCGATGCCTGCGAAACGACCTTGAACCCGGGGTTCAAGTGGGGACGCTTGGGATCCATCGGGCTTCCCGCTACGAGGCGGACCTGCACACCCGGATTCCGCGGCGCCCCCGTGGTCGTCATTAAGGGACAAGGCGAATGTTGCGCATGCCGTCGGTCACGGCAGAGGACGCGAATGCAGTATAGCCGGCACGCAAAACCTGCCAAGCCCGTTCGTCGGCCTGACGGTGGAGCGGTTCATGCACGTCGTGCCCGCGTCTGTGCGCGCGCGGCTCAGCGGGCGTCGATCAGGCCGTCGAGCTTGCGCTGCAGGCCTTCGAGCAGGCCGGAGATTTCGCGGTCGCGCTGCGCGTTCTCCTCGCGCAGCTGCTGCAGCTCGTGCGCCAGGTTCAAGGCGGCGAGCACCGCCACGCGGTCGACCGCCGCCATGCGGTTGTTGCCGCGCACCTCGCGCATGCGCTCGTCCAGCACCCTGGCCGCGGCCACCAGGCTGTCGCGGCCCTCGGCGGACACGCCCACGGTGTACTCGCGGTCGAGCAGGCGGACGTTGACCGCTTCGCTGGCGCTGCTCATGCGCGCGCGCTCACGTGTGCTGCTCCAGCGACTTGAGCCGCGCGATCATCGCCTCGACGCGCGAGCGCGCCTGTTCGTTCTTGGCCAGCAGCTGCGAACGCTCGCCGGAGATCTGCTCGTGCTGCTGGCGCAGCGAACGGTTCTCCTCGGCCAGCTTCTGGGCGCGGTCGACCAGCGCATCGATGCGCGCGGTCAGGGCGCGAAGCTGGGCGATCACGTCCGGGCGGTCCATGGCGGCACGATAGCAGGCCGGGGCGACCGGTCAAGGCGCGGTGGCGGCCGCCGGCGCGACCTGTTCCCGGCCCGGGCGCCAGTTGCGGATGAAGGCCAGGCAGGCGTGCGCCTCCAGCGGCCGCGACAGCCAGAACCCCTGGACCTCGTCGCAGCGGTGGTCGCGCAGGAAGCGCACCTGGGCTTCGGTCTCCACGCCCTCGGCGACCACGTTCAGGCCCAGCGAATGGGCCATGGTGATGACGGTGCTGGTGATCGCCGCGTCTTCCGGGTCGTGGGTGAGGTCCCCGATGAAGGCCTTGTCGATCTTGATGGTGGTGATCGGCAGGCGCTTGAGGTAGGCCAGCGAGGAATAGCCGGTGCCGAAGTCGTCGATCGCCAGCGACACGCCGAGTTCGCGGAACGACTGCAGCTTGGCCGCAGCGTGCTCGGCGTTGGCCATCAGCACGCTCTCGGTCAGCTCCAGCTCGAGCATGCTCGGCGGCAGGTCGATATCGGCCAGCACCCGGCTCACCACCTCGGGAAAGTCGCCGCGCAACAGCTGCAGCACCGAGACGTTGACCGAGACGGTGAGGTCGGTCAGGCCGTGCTGGCGCCAGCGCTGCAGGGTCAGGCAGGCCTCGCGCAGCACCCACTCGCCGATCTCCAGGATCAGCCCGCTTTCCTCGGCCATCGGGATGAAGTCCGAGGGCGGGATCTCGCCGTGCTCGTCGCTGTTCCAGCGCAGCAGCGCCTCGACGCCGGTGATGCGGCCCTCGGCCAGCGCCAGCTGCGGCTGGAACACCAGGTGCAGCTCGCCGCGGTCGAGCACCTTGCGCAGCGCGCCGGAGATGGTCGCGCGCTGGCGCACCACCACGTCCATCGCATCGTCGTAGCGCATGAAGGTGCGGCGGCCGGCGGCCTTGGCCTGGTACATCGCGGTGTCGGCCTGCTTGAGCAGTTCGGTCGGCACGTGCGCGTGGTCGGGATAGAGGCTGATGCCGATCGAGGGCGAGATCGCGATCTCGCGGCGGTCGTCGAGCAGCAGCGGTGCCTCGAACGCCATGAAGATCTCGCGCGCCACCCGGTCGGCTTCTTCCGGCGCTTCCAGGTTCTCCAGCACCACGGTGAACTCGTCGCCGCCCAGGCGCGCCACGGTGTGGTGCATGCCCCCGGTCTGCTGCAGGCGCGCGGCGGCGGCGCGCAGGATGCGGTCGCCGGCGGCGTGGCCGAGCGAGTCGTTGACGTCCTTGAACCGGTCCAGGTCGAGGAACAGCACCGCGATGCGGTTGTCCTCGCGGTGCGCGCGCACGATCGCCCGCGACAGGCGTTCGGACAGCAGCGAACGGTTGGGCAGATTGGTCAGGGTGTCGAAGTTGGCCAGGTAGCGCAGTTCCTGCTCGGCGCGCTTCTGCTGGGTGATGTCGTTGAGCACAATCACGTACAGGATCAGCTGGCCGTTCTTGTCATGGACGGTGCTGGTCTCGATCTGGCAGAGGAACTCCTCGCCGTCCTTGCGCCGCTGCCAGATCTCGCCGGTCCAGCGGCCTTTGCGCCGGATCTGCTCGCGGATGTGCTGGTAGAAGGCGCTGTCGTGCTGGAGGCTGTCGAGGATGCTGGCATTGCGGCCGACCACCTCGTCCTCGTCGTAACCGGTCATGCGCAGGAAGGCGGGATTGACCGAGACGAAGTCGAAGTTGCGGTCGACCACCACCACCGCCTCGTTCATGCTGCGCAGCACCTCGCTGGAGATGCGCAGCTCGCGCTCGGCCGCGCGCGTGCCGGTGATGTTGAGCGCGGTGCCGGCGATGCGCAGCACCCGGCCGTGTTCATCGCGCGCCACCGCGCGCCCGCGCGCGCGCATCCACACCCACTCGCCCTCGCGCTGGACGCGCAGTTCCGCCAGCAGGGTGTCGGTATCGCCGGCGATGTATTCGGCGATGCGCTGGCGCACCATCGGCAGGTCGTCGGGATGGATGATGGCGCCGATCTCGACGATGTCCTCGTCGAGCTGGCCGCCGGGCTCGTGCGTCTCCAGCGCCAGCCGGTTGACCCGGCCGCTGGCCAGGTCGTAGTCCCAGTAGCGCTCGCCGGTGGCCCACAGGGCCAGCTTCAGCCGCTCTTCGCGGTCGCGCAGGCGGGCGAGGTGCGAGCGCTCGCTCTGGCGGCGGCGCACGATCAGGACCACCAGTGCGACCAGCAGCACCGACACGGCGGCGGCCGCGCCCATGAGCTGGAGATCCCCCGGATTGGTCGACACGCGGAGAACCCCTGCGCGCTGCATTCATGGACATGACGAGTGTAGGCGCCCGCGCGGCCCGGCGCCAAGCGCGGGTATCGCCTTCACGGACCGTGCGGCATGCGCGGCTGGCGTCGACGTTCTAGACTTGGCGGCCCCCGCCCGGAAACCGCGCCTCGTGCCCAAGGCCTTGCCCCCACTGCAGGACGTCGAATCGGCAAGCCGCAGCCGCCAGCTCGGCGCCAGCGCCAGCGAGCTGCACGGCGGCCTGTGCGGCTGGCTGGCCGGTGGCGGCGCCCAGGGGCCCGAGTGGCTGGCGCAGGTACTGGCCGACGACGGGATCGAAGCGGTCGCCGAGGGCGATGTGCTCGACCGGCTGCGCGAGGCCAGCGCGGCGCAGCTGGAGGACCGCGAGTTCGGCTTCGAGCTGCTGCTGCCCGCGGCCGAGGCCAGCCTCTACGAGCGCAGCGGCGCCCTGTTCGACTGGTGCCGCGGCTTCGTCGGCGGCTTCGGCCTGGCGGCCGGGGCCAGCCCGCCGCTGTCGGCGGAAGGCCAGGAAGCCCTGGCGGCCCTGGTCCGGCTGTCCTCGGCGGCGCCCGAGGAAGGCGGCGACGAGGAAGACGAGGACGCGCTGGCCGAGATCGAGGAATACGTGCGCGTCGCGGTGCTGCTGCTGCACGGCGACTGCGCCATGGGGCCGCGCCACCGCGCCCGCCTGAACTAGCTCGCCGATGTCCGCATGTCACGGCCGCCGCCCGCCGCCGCCCGCCACGCCATGGGGCGTGCGCTGATGCGCCCTTCCGCCGGGATCACGGCGCAGGCTTACGCCCGCCGCCGGCGCCAGCTGATGCGCATGGCCGGCGACGACGCGATCCTGGTGCTGCCGGCCGCGCCCGAGCGCGTGCGCAGCCGCGACACCCTGTATCCGTACCGGCAGGACTCCGACCTGTGGTACCTGACCGGCTTCCCCGAACCCGAGGCGGTGCTGGTCCTGGTGCCGGGCCGTGCGCACGGCGAGACGCTGCTGTTCTGCCGCGAGCGCGATCCCGAACGCGAAGGCTGGGATGGCCCGCGCGCTGGCCCGGAGGGCGCGGTCGAAGGCTACGGCATGGACGATGCCTATCCGATCGACGACCTCGACGAGATCCTGCCGGGCCTGCTGGAAGGCCGCACCCGCGTCTACTACCACTTCGGCCGCGACACCGAGTTCGACCTCAAGCTGATCGGCTGGCTCAACCGGGTGCGCGCGCAGGTGCGTCTCGGCGCCCAACCGCCGCACGAGTTCCTCGAGCTGGGGCACCTGCTCGACGAGATGCGCCTGTTCAAGACGCGCGACGAACTGAAGCTGATGCGCCATGCGGCCAGGATCAGCGTGCAGGCGCACGAGGCCGCGATGCATGCCGCGCGACCCGGTGTGCACGAGTACGTGCTGCAGGCCGAACTGGAGCGCGTGTTCCGCGCCGCCGATGCGGAGCCGGCGTATTCGAGCATCGTCGGCGCGGGCGCCAACGCCTGCGTGCTGCACTACCGCGACAACCGCGGCCAGGCGCGCGACGGTGACCTGGTCTTGGTCGACGCGGGCGCCGAGTACCGTGGCTATGCTGCCGACATCACCCGTACGTTCCCGGCCAACGGCCGCTTCAGCGCCGCGCAGCGGGCGCTGCACGACCTGGTCGGCGAGGCGCACGCCGCGGCGCTGGCCCAGGCGCGGCCGGGCGTGCCGTACGAGGCCGGGCACAACGCCGCGGTGGAGACGCTGACCGAGGGCCTGCTGCGGCTAGGCCTGCTCAAGGGCAGGCTGGAGAAGAACATCGCCGACGGCAGCTACAAGCGCTACTACCGGCACAAGACCGGACACTGGCTGGGCCTGGACGTGCACGACGTCGGCGACTACCGCATCGACGGCGAATCGCGCCTGCTCGAGCCGGGCATGGTGTTCACCATCGAGCCCGGCCTCTACGTGCCGGTGGACGACACCTCGGTGGCCGCGAGGTGGCGCGGCATCGGCATCCGCACCGAGGACGACGTGGCGATCACCCGCGACGGCCACGAGGTGCTGACCACGGGCCTGGCGCGCAGCGCCGACGAGATCGAGGCGTTCATGGCCGACGGCCGGGCGGCCCTCGCCCGCTAGCCTCCAGCGGCCGGAACCAGTATCGCGCGCAGGGCGTCGTAGTCGGCGGCCAGCGCCCGGGCATGCGCGGGGCGCGCCAGGCATTCGGCCAGCGCCGGCGGCGGTTCCACCACATGTCCCACCAGCGGCTCGACGATGCCCTCGAACTTGGCCGGGTGCGCGGTCGCGACCACCGCCCAGTCGCGCGTGTCGCCAGCGGCGCGCAGGTCCTGCAGCAGCTTCAGCGCGGTGGCCGTGTGCGGGCAGGCGACGATGCCGTGGCGTTGCGGCGCATCGCGCACCACCTCGCTGATGGTCGCGTCGTCCACCGCCTCGGCCACGAAGGCCGCGCGCAGCGCCGCATCGTCCGCGTGCCAGTGGCGCAGCCGCTCGAAGTTGCTGGGCGCGCCCACGTCCATGGCGTTGGCCAGGGTGGCGCGCGTCGCCGCCGGCGCGTAGTCGCCGCCGGCGAAATAGCGCGGCAGGGTGTCGTTGGCGTTGCAGGCCAGGCGGATCTCGCCGACCGGCGCGCCCATCGTGCGCGCGACGAAGGCGGCGCTGGCGTTGCCGAGGTTGCCGGTGGGCACGACGACATGGAGCAGGCGCCCATGCGCGGCATGGAAGTGGCTGGCCGCGTGCGCGTAATAGGCCGCCTGCGGCAGCAGCCGCCCCAGGCTGATGCTGTTGGCCGAGCCCAGCGGCACCCGTGCGCGCAGCGCCTCGTCGGCAAGCGCCTGCTTGGCCAGGCGCTGGCAGTCGTCGAAGCTGCCGTCGACGCGGAACGCTTCGACGTTGTCGCCCCAGCAGCCGAGTCCGTGGGCCTGTCGCGGCGAGACCATGCCGTCCGGGTACAGGATCACCACGCGAAAGCCCGGACGCCGGTGGAAGGCCGAGGCCACCGCCGCGCCGGTGTCGCCCGAGGTGGCCACGACGATGGTGGTGGGCGGCGCAGCGGGATCGCGCAAGCCTTCGAGCGCACGCGCCAGGAACCGCGCGGCGTAATCCTTGAACGCCGCCGTCGGCCCGTGGAACAGCTCGAGCACGTGGTCACCCGCGCCCGCCAGCGGGCGCAGCGGCGCCTCGAACGAGAACGCGTCGGCGCAGATCCGCGCCAGCCGCACGCTCAGCGCGGAGTCGACGAAGTAAGGCGCCAGAGTGCGCAGCGCCGTCCCGGACAGCCGTGGATCGGGCGCGGAGAAATCGACCGTCGGGATCGATCCGGGCACGTAGAGGCCGCCGTCGGGCGCGAGGCCGGCGACCAGCGCGGCGTCGATCGGAGTCGGGGCGGTGCGCCCGCGGGTGCTGACGAACTGCATGGTGTGCTACCGGCCTCCCACCCGCTTGACGTCGCGTGCGTGCGGTTCCGCCGCGAGCACGTCGGCGCGCTGCGCGTCCACCGGCGTCACGTAGGCGCGCGCATCGAAACCGGCGTCGACGAATCCCTCCCGCATCGCCGGCGCGGCACGTTCGGCCTGCTCGCGCGAGGCGAACCAGGCGAACACGCTGGGGCCGCCGCCGGAGATGCTCGAACCCAGGGCGCCATGGTCGAGCGCGGCCGCCTTGACCGCGGCGAAGCCGGGGATCAGCGGCGCGCGCCTCGGCTCGACCAGGACATCGCGCAGGCCGTCGCGGATCAGCTCCGCGTCGCCGCGCTGCAGGCCCAGCAGGAACTGGGCGAGGTGGGCGGTCTGCTGCACGAGGTCGGGCAGCCGGTAGGGTTCGGCCAGCACCGCGCGCGAGCGTCGCGTCTCCAGCACCTGGTCCGGATGCACCACCACCGCGTGCAGCCACGACGGCACCTCGATCCGCAGCGCACGACTGGCGGTGGCCACGGTGACGCCGCCCAGCAGCATCGGCGCCACGTTGTCGCCGTGGCGGCTGCCGCTGGAGAGCACCTCGCCGTCCAGCGCGAACCCGTACAAGGCCTCGCGCGGCAGCGGCGCGTCGAGCAGGGCATTGGCCGCGACCAGGGCGGCCACGCACGAGGCCGCCGAGCCGCCGAGGCCCGAACCCAGCGGAATCCCCTTGTGCAGCGAGAGCGCGAACCCGAACGGCAGGTCGAGCGCATCGCGCAGGGCGAGCAGGGCGCCGCCGGCGGTGTTGCGCGCGGCCTCCAGCGGGAGCCGCTCGACGCCGGCGATGTCGCCATCGATCGACTCGATGCGCACTGCGGGCGCGTCGATGCGGCGCACCGTGGCGATGTCGCGGGGGCCATCGACCGCATGGCCGAGCAGGTCGAAGCCGACCCCGATATTGCCGACGCTGGCGGGCGCGAATGCGCTGACTGCTCCGCTCATGCCTGGACGCCGACCCCGGCGCTGAGCGAATGCGCGATCGCCAGCACGTCGCCGAACACGCCGGCCGCGGTGACCTGCGGGCCGGCGCCCGGGCCCTGCACCACCAGCGGGTTGTCCGCGTAGCGCCCGGTGGTGAACTGGACCAGGTTGTCGGTGAGCCGCGTATGGCAGCAGGCGTGGACCCCGGGCAGCGCCACCACGCCCACGCGCGCGCCCTCGTCGGACAGGTGGGCGATGTGGCGCAGCTGGCGGTCCTGCGCGCGTGCCTCCTCCAGGCGCCGCTGCATCGGCCCATCGAGTTCCTCGAGCCGCGCGAGGAACTCGTCGCGCGGCACGTCGCGCAGCGGCTCGGGGACCAGGCTCTCGATGCGGACGTCGTCCAGCGACAGTTCGCGGCCGGATTCGCGCGCCAGGATCACCAGCTTGCGCGCCACGTCGAGGCCTGACAGGTCGTCGCGCGGGTCCGGTTCGGTATAGCCCAGTTCGCGCGCTTCGCGCACCAGCGCCGAGAACGGGCGGCTGCCGTCGAAGCTGTTGAACAGCCACGCCAGGGTGCCCGAGAGCATGCCGTCGATGGCCAGCACCGTATCGCCGGTGTCGAGCAGGTTGCGCAGCGTGCTGATCACCGGCAGGCCCGCGCCGCCCGTGGCTTCGTACATGAAGCGGCTGCCGCCGCGCTGGGCCTCGCGGATGGCGACGTAGCGCTCCCAGTCGCCGCTGCCGGCGTGCTTGCTGGGCGTGACCACGTGGATGCCGGCGGCCAGCCATTCCGGGTAATGGCGCGCGATCGCGTCGCTGCCGCTGCAGTCCACGATCAGCGCGTGCGGGATGTGCTCGGCGCGGATGTGCGCCGCGAACGCGCAGGGATCGAAGGCCTGGGTGGTCATGCCGGTCAGGCGCGTGGTGGCCTCGTCGGGATGGATCGCGAAGTGGTCCAGCGCCATGTAACCGCTGTTGGCGATGCCGCGCAGGCGCAGGTCGACCTGCGAGGTCGCGCGCAGCCGCGGCAGCACCGTCGCCATCTGCGATAGCAGGGCGCGCCCGACCTGGCCGGGGCCGATCAGGCCGACCGACACGGTCTGCGGCGACAGCCAGAACGCCGAGTGCGCGGCCCGCAGCGCGCGCGTGGCGTCGGCATCGGCGATGGCGACCGAGATGTTGCGTTCGCTCGAGCCCTGGGCGATCGCGCGGATGTTGACCCGCGCCTGCGCCAGCGCCGCGAACAGGCGCGCGGCCACGCCGGGGATGCCGACCATGCCGTCGCCAACGGCGGCGAGGATCGAGATCCCGCGGGTCAGGCGCACGCCCTGCGCCTGGGTGTCGGCGATGGCCTCGGCGAAGGCCGCTTCCACCGCGGTGCGGGCGCGCTCGGCCTGGCTGTCGCGGATCACGCAGCAGATCGAATGCTCCGACGAGCCCTGCGAGATCATCACCACCGACACGCCGGCGCGGTGCAGCGCCGCGAACAGCTTCTCCGCCGTGCCCGGCACGCCGACCATCGCGTTGCCGGCCAGTTCCAGCACCGCCATCTCGCGGACGATGGTCAGGCCCTTGACCGGGGAGAGCTCCGCATCGCCCGGCGGGTTGTCCTGCAGGATCCAGGTGCCGGGCGCGGACGGGTTGAGCGTGTTGCGGATGCACAGCGGAATGCCGCGCGACTGCACCGGCGCCATGGTCTGCGGGTGCAGCACCTTGGCGCCGAAGTAGGCCAGCTCGCAGGCTTCCGCGTACGACATCGTCGGCAGCACCATCGCGTCGGGCACCAGCCGCGGGTCGGCCGACAGCACGCCGTCGACGTCGGTCCAGATCAGCAGTTCGTCGGCGTCGAACAGGTTGGCGAAGATCGCCGCCGAGTAGTCGCTGCCGTTGCGGCCGAGCGTGGTGCTGCGGCCTTCGGCATCGCGCGCGATGAACCCGGTGACCACCACCCGGGACG
>JAEXTE010000122.1 GCA_023453655.1 Pseudomonadota bacterium | reverse complement strand
GCCGAACACCGGCTTGAAGTAGGGACTGTCGGGGTCGGCCCAGAACTCGAGCATCCCGCGCGGCGCGTGGAAGGCGCCCGGCACCATGCCCTCGCGCTCGAGTTCGCGCACGTCGCGGATATCGACGAACTGCACGTCGGGATCGGCGAGCAGCGCCTGCGCCTGGTCCACCGGGATCGTGTCGATGCGTGCGCTGGCCTCGTCGACCAGCTGCCTGATGCCCTTTTTCAATGCCATGGAATGTCCTGCAATCGCTGCCTGTCAGAAAACCTGTTGCGGCAAGCTGCGTCGAACAGCTCGCTCTGGGGAGGCGGCGCCAGCGGCTGTCGCGCCAGCGTCCGGTACCGGTAGGGATGGGTGGCGGCCACGACCAGTTCGACGGCGTCGACGCGCCACGCGATCGGCGAAGCCAGCGCGCGCGTGCCGTCCTGGACGAACGGCGGGGCGTAGCACAGGGTCACGTGCGGGGTATGGCCGGTGTCGCAGGCGATGCCTTCGGCCTGCAGCACCGCGCGCGTCTCGGCGAGCAGCCGCGCGAATCCGTCCGGGCTGCCCCGGGCGCGCAGCACCCAGCGGTCGCCCAGACCGAGGCGGTTGAAGACCAGGTCGAACGCAGGCGCATGTATCCGCCCCAGCGCCCGCCGCAGCGCCGGCTCGTGCCGGGCCGGGAAGTCGGTCGAGAGCGACTGGTGGAGGTTGGCGGCAGGCCAGCGTTTGCCGCCCGTCTCCAGCCCGAGCGACGGCAGGACCGCATGCATGCGCTCCGCCGTGTCCGCGGGCGGTCGCGCCATCAGCATCAGGCTTCCGGCGTCCATCGATCAGGCTCCGTCCGGAATCTCGGGTTCGACCAGTTTCGCCAGCATCTCCAGCGAGTCGCGCCAGCCGAGGTGGCACATGTCGACCGGAATCGCGGCGGGAATGCCCGCCTGCTCGATCTGCAGTTCGGTGCCCGCAATGCTCTTCTTCAGCGAGATGGTCACCTGCATCTCGCCGGGCAGGCCAGGGGAATCGAAGGTATCGGTGTGGCGGATGCGCTCGTTCTCGACCAGTTCGACGAACGTCGCCGTGAACGCGTGGCTCGAACCGGTGCCGAAGTTGGTGAACGACATGCGGTAGCCGCCGCCCACGCCAGGCGTGAACGCATGCATGGTGGCGGTGAAGCCGTAGGGCGGCAGCCAGCGCGTCAGCGCGGCCGGATCGACGAAGGCGCGATACACGCGCTCCGGCGGCGCGGCGAGGATGCGGTGCAGGCGAACGGTGCCCGGTTCGGCAGTCTGGCTCATGCTCATGTCCTCGTTGGGGTGGCTGTGCCGTCACGACGAACCGGCCACTCCGCTTTCGACATCGCTCTGCATTCTCCGCCATCCGCTGCCGCCAGGACGAGCGCAGCCCGCCCGGGAGTTCGCGCCCCGCGGCGCTCCCCGGAGCAACGCTCCGGGCTGCGCCTCACGCCGCCTGGTTCTCCGCCAGGCAGTCCTGGGCGAAGCGCTGCAGCACGCCGCCGGCCTCGTAGATCGACACTTCCTCGTCCGAATCCAGGCGGCAGGTCACCGGCACCTCGACCACCTCGCCGTTGCGACGGCGGATCACCAGGGTGAGCGTCGCGCGCGGGGTGCGCGCACCGACCACGTCGAAGGTCTCGGTGCCGTCGATGGCGTAGGTGTGGCGCGTGTCGCCGCTGCGGAACTCCAGCGGCAGCACGCCCATGCCGATCAGGTTGGTGCGGTGGATGCGCTCGAAGCCTTCGGCCACGATTGCCTCCACGCCCGCCAGTCGCACGCCCTTGGCCGCCCAGTCGCGCGAGCTGCCCTGGCCGTAGTCGGCGCCGGCGATGATGATCAGCGGCTGCTTGCGATCCATGTAGGTCTCGATGGCCTCCCACATGCGCGTGACCTGGCCGTCCGGCTCGATCCGCGCCAGCGAACCCTGGCGCACGCTTCCATCTTCGTTGCGCACCATCTCGTTGAGCAGCTTGGGATTGGCGAAGGTGGCGCGCTGCGCGGTGAGGTGGTCGCCGCGGTGGGTGGCGTAGGAATTGAAGTCTTCTTCGGGCAGGCCCATCTTCGCCAGGTATTCGCCGGCGGCGCTGCTGGCGAGGATCGCGTTGGACGGCGAGAGGTGGTCGGTGGTGATGTTGTCGCCCAGTACCGCCCGCGGGCGCATGCCCTTGAGCGTGCGCTCGCCGGCCAGCGCGCCCTCCCAGTACGGCGGACGGCGGATGTAGGTCGACATCGGGCGCCAGTCGTACAGCGGGCTCACGGCCTCGCCCGATTCCACGCGCAGCTTGAACATCGGCCCGTATACGGCGCGGTACTGCTCGGGCTTGACGCTGGCCTTCACCACCGCGTCGATCTCCTCGTCGCTGGGCCACAGGTCCTTGAGCGTGACCGGATTGCCCTCGGCATCCACGCCCAGCGGATCCTTCTCGATGTCGAAGCGCACCGTGCCGGCGATGGCATAGGCGATAACCAGCGGCGGCGAGGCCAGGAAGGCCTGCTTGGCGTAGGGGTGGATGCGGCCGTCGAAGTTGCGGTTGCCGCTGAGCACCGCGGTGGCGTAGAGGTCGCGCTCGATGATCTCCTGCTGGATCTTCGGGTCGAGCGCGCCGCTCATCCCGTTGCAGGTGGTGCAGGCAAACGCCACGATGCCGAAGCCCAGCTGCTCCAGGTCCGGCAGCAGGCCCGACTCTTCCAGGTACAGCTGCACCGCCTTGGAGCCGGGCGCCAGCGAGGTCTTGACCCAGGGCTTGCGCGCCAAGCCCTTGGCCACCGCGTTGCGCGCCAGCAGGCCGGCCGCGATCACGTTGCGCGGGTTCGACGTATTCGTGCAGCTGGTGATCGCGGCGATGATCACCGCGCCATCGGGCATCAGGCCCGCCGCTTCCTCGGCCTTCGCCGCTTCGAGCTTGGCGGCATCGGCGATGCCCCGCTCGGCCAGCGCGCTGGTCGGCAGGCGCCGATGCGGGTTGGACGGGCCGGCCATGTTGCGCACCACGCTCGACAGGTCGAAGTGCAGGGTGCGCTCGTACTGCGCGGTAGCGAGATCGCTCGCCCACAGGCCGGCGGTCTTCGCATAGGTCTCGACCAGGGCCACCTGTTCGTCGGTGCGGCCGGTCAGGCGCAGGTAGTCGAGGGTGTTGTCGTCGATGAAGAACATCGCCGCGGTGGCGCCGTACTCGGGCGCCATGTTCGAGATCGTGGCGCGGTCGCCCACGGTGAGCGCCGCCGCGCCTTCGCCACGGAATTCGAGGTAGGCGCCCACCACCTTCTGCTGGCGCAGGAATTCGGTCAGCGCCAGCACCACGTCGGTGGCGGTGATGCCGGGCGCGGGCCTGCCGGCCAGCTCGACCCCGACGATCTCGGGCGTGCGCATCCACGAGGCGCGGCCCAGCATCACGTTCTCGGCTTCCAGCCCGCCCACGCCGATCGCGATCACTCCCAGCGCATCGACGTGCGGGGTGTGCGAGTCGGTGCCGACGCAGGTATCCGGGAACGCGACGCCGTCCTGCACGTAGATCACCGGCGACATCTTCTCCAGGTTGATCTGGTGCATGATCCCGTTGCCCGGCGGGATCACGTCGACGTTCTTGAACGCCTGCCTGGTCCATTCGATGAAGTGGAAGCGGTCTTCGTTGCGGCGATCCTCGATCGCGCGGTTCTTCTCGAAGGCCTGCGGGTCGTAGCCGCCGCATTCCACCGCCAGCGAGTGGTCGACGATCAGCTGCACCGGCACCACCGGGTTCACCGCCGCCGGGTCGCCGCCCTGGTCGGCGATCGCATCGCGCAGGCCGGCCAGATCGACCAGCGCGGTCTGGCCGAGGATGTCGTGGCAGACCACGCGCGCCGGGAACCAGGGGAAATCCAGCGTGCGCTCGCGCCGCACCAGCTGGCCGAGGTAGTCAACGATGCGCGCCGGCTCGGCGCGGCGCACGATGTTCTCGGCATGCACGCGCGCGGTGTAGGGCAGCGTGGCCCAGGCCCCGGGCTGCAGCGCCTCGACGGCGGCGCGCGCGTCGTACCAGTCGAGCTGGGTGCCGGGAAGGGGTTTGCGGTGCTGGCTGTTCATGGCTGGCGACTCGGAATGGGGACTGAGCCACTTCCCCCGCATGCGGGGGAAGGTCGGGATGGGGGCGCGCGTCCGGGCAGCGGTGCGACGGCTGGCCCCCACCCCGGCCCTCCCCCGCGTGCGGGGGAGGGAGCGAAGCGGAGGATCAGGAGCGCTGGTCGATCGGCACGAAGGCCTGGTCTTCCGGACCGGTGTAG
>JAEXTE010000085.1 GCA_023453655.1 Pseudomonadota bacterium | reverse complement strand
CAGCGCCACGCGCACCTCCAGCTGGCGCGAGGCATCCTCGCCGGCCGGGTTGTCCTGTCGCCCCGTCTCCGTAGCAGCAATCCCCATGTCGTCCCCTCGGTACTGTGTGGCTGCGGCGGGACCGGCGTCGCGTCGGCCGGGCAGGCCTACCCCAACCGGATCCGTTCCGGCGTACCCACGCGGTCGAGCGGCGAGCGTGGCGGTCATGGCGGGTCCTACTCGCGGATCCGGCCGGGGCGGTTCCATCCATGCACCGGCATGCGAGGCCCATTCTGTCGGACGACGCGGGAAGTGCCTCCTCCGGCGACAGGGGCATTTGGCATGGGCGGTCAAGCGCGTCCGCCGGACCGCGCGCGCCACAGTCGGGGCAGGCCGGTCGGGCCGGTCTGCCGCAAAGGATGCTCGCCGCGGACGGGCTCCGTCCCGCGTGGTGGCGCTAGATCTGCGCCAGCATCAGCACGTAGCCGTCCGGATCTTCGAGCCGGCACTCGCCGCCCGGCATGTAGAACGGGTAGTGGATGGCGCCTGGTGAATGGCCGCGCGCCACCAGCGCCTCGCGCGCCTGCACGATGTCGTCGAAGTACAGGTAGAACAGGATCGCCTGCTGCGAGGCATCGACCGGCGCGTCCGCCAGTCCCACCATGAGGTCCGCCCTGCCGGATTCCAGCCAGGCCCAGACCGGTGCGGACTGTCCCTGCGGGACCACGGTGTTCTTCACCGTGAATCCGAGGTCCGCGTAGAAGCCGATGCTGCGCTCCACGCTGGCGACATGCGCGAAGGCAACGAGCGAGCGGGTCAGGGCTGTCATTGGGCCTCCGGTGGTGGGGCGGGGCGGTCGCCGCGCGCGCGACGCTGAAGTCAACGCCGCTCGGACATTTCCCTGATTTTCGCCGCGGCGTCCGCGACGAAATCCACCGAAGCGTCGAAGTAGTCCCGCGCGTTTCCGTCGGGGGCGAGCGCCCAGTCGCCGACGCGCAGCGTGAGCTCGCAGCCGGACGCCGCGGGGCTGAGAAGGTAGGCGTACTCGATCCCGTCGACAGGCCGTTCCCACCTGGGGCTGTGGTAGGCCATGCGCAGGCTGCGCGGCATGTCGAACTCGACCACCTTGAGCACCGCGTAGCCTTCCCACTCCAGCACCGAGCCCGCGGCCAGCGTGTCGGCGGTGAAGCTTTCGGGCACGTCGTCCCATTCGCGGATGTTGGCGGCGCGGGTCAGCACGTCCCAGACGGCGGCGGGCGTTGCCCGCACCTGGACGACGTGCTCGGCGATCAGCGGTGCTTTCCCGGTCATCTTGCGGTTCTCCTTTTCCGTGGCGAGCGGCGGCCACGCTGGCCTGGCCACGCAGTCGAGCAGTCGAGGAGGGCACACTGTGAGAGCAGGCAGAGGATACTCCGCGTGGCCGCGAGCCGAGCCCCACAACTGGCCTCGACCGTCCAGGGTTTCAGGACGCAGGACCTCGCGCGCAGGCCGGACTGTAGGACAGGCGGACCAGCGGCTGACCGTTGGCCTCGCGCACCAGGGTCCCGTGCTCGGCGGCGGTGCGCCGCTTGGTTTCGATCCACTCCTCGTCGGCAAGGAACGACGCCCAGCGGGCGTCCATCGTGGCCTGGTCCGGCCACGCCAGCAGGTAGATGAACTCGACGCGGTCGCCAGTGTCGCTTTCCCACATGTCGACGATGTTGAAGTCGTGGCGCCGCATGATGCGCAACGCATGGTCGCGGAAGCGGTCGTGGAACGCATCGCGGTTGTCGCGTTCGATCTCGTAGATGCGCAGCTGCTGGATGCCGTCCTGCTGCCCGCAACGGTAGGGGTCGGCCGCGGCCGCGTTCGCGGAAGGAGCGCGGCCGACAGCACCGCGGGAAACAGGGGAATGCGCATGGCGTGCCTCCGGTGGGATGGGGCGCGATGGCCTGACAGGGCGGAAACGAGCTTGCCGGCCGCGTGGACGCGCATCGGCCGAAATGCATGGCCACGAGTGCGCCGTCACGTCGAAGCCTAGCAAATGGCCATGCCACGCCTGCTGCGGTCACCGCCGAGCCTAGGCTGGTTTGTGACGCCGAAAGGTATGCCGTGCCATCTATCCGGCCACCTGCCGGCTCGGATCCCCGATCTCCAGCTCCCGCAGGATCACTCCGGCCTGGGTGCGGTTGCGGGCGCCCAGCTTTTCGAAGATCACCGACAGGTGCGCCTTGACCGTGCGCTCCTGGATGTCGAGGCGGTCGGCGATCTGCTTGTTGAGCAGGCCTTGGGCCACGAGGGTGAGCACGCGGAACTGTTGCGGGGTGAGGCTGGCCAGGCGCGCGGCGAGGTCGGCGTCGGCAGGGGAGGACTGGGTGCGGGTGACGGCGCCGCGCAGGGCGGGGGGCAGCCACTGTTCGCAGGCCAGCACGGTGCGGATCGCGTCGCGCAGTTCGTCCAGGCCGGCGCTCTTGGGGATGTAGCCGGCGGCGCCGTGGTCGAGGGCGCGGCGGACGATGGCGGGGTCTTCGTTGGCCGATACCAGCACGACCGCCACGGCCGGATACTGGGCGCGGATGGCGGCCAGGCCGGCCAGGCCGTGGTTGCCGGGCATGTGCAGGTCGAGCAGGACCAGGTCGATGTCGTGGCGTGATTCGAGCAGGGCCAGCACGCCGTCGAGCGATTCGGCCTCGCAGGTGTCGACGTCCGCCGCGGCGTCTGCCGCGGCCCCGCGC
>JAEXTE010000068.1 GCA_023453655.1 Pseudomonadota bacterium | reverse complement strand
GCCGCCGGCCGCAGCTGCAGCAGCACCGACCAGTCCTGGCGGTTGAGGTCGCACACGTGGCGGCTTTCGGGCGTGCAGTCCGGGTCGCTCGCCAGGCGCATCGGCAGCGCGGCGAAGCGTCCGCCCGGGCTCAGCGGCAGCTCGCGCATGGCGACCGTGTCGAACACGTTCCCGCCGATCAGGTGCGCGTATTGCACCCGGTCGCGGATGGAGGTGCCGACCACGATGTCGCAGTGCATGCCCAGGCCCGGGTCGTTGTTGCTGAGTACGTGGGCCAGCTCGCCGAAACCGTACACGCGGGTGCCGCCGCGCACGCTGCACAGCATGTCGCCCACCCCGACCTTGCCGGACTCGGGGTTGGACACGCGGTAGGGGCTGAGGAAGGGTTCGCGGTAGGCGCGTCGCACGTAGCCGAGGTGGCTGGCGGACGCGCCGAAGCCCGGCAGGCCCGCGCGCTGCATGACCCAGGACACGAACGCGGCCGACCACGGCGTGTCGACGACGAACGCGCGACACGAGGGCGCCGGCAGTTCGCCGTAGGCGCAATCGCCGGCGCCGGCCTGCCACAGCAGCCCGCTGCCGCGCCAGTACTCGATCACCCGCTCCCATGCCGGCTGGCCGTTGACCAGCTGCGCGCGCTGCGCCTCGCGCACGCTGACCACGCCCACCCGGCCATCGGCTTCGATGAAGGGCCGGTACCAGTTGCGGTGTTCTTCGCAGGCCACGGCCGCGATGCGGCCCGGTACGTCGTCCGCCGCCGGCGTGCCCAGGCGCATGCAGGGATCCGAGGCCAGCGCCGCGGACGACGGCAGCCCGCACAGCAGCGAAAGAAACAACAGGAAGGCGAGACGCGGCAAGAGGTCACCTGCACCGGCTGGAAGGGGGCCGCCCGGCCGGTCGCATGCTCCCCGCCGGACCCTGCGGCGCCCTCGAAGCTAGCACAGCGTCGTGCAGGCGATGTCGCCGTGGCCAGGTTCAGCCGGCGCAGAACGCTGCGTAGTCGATATAGCCGGGAAAGGCCGCACCCGGCGCGCACAGTGGGCAGTCGGGATCAGGAGCGAGCCGGGTTTCGCGGAACCGCATCGACAGCGCGTCGAAATGCAGCAGCCGGCCGGTCAGCGGTTCGCCGACGTGCAGCAGCAGCTTCAGCGCCTCGGTCGCCTGCAGCATGCCCACCACGCCGGGCAGCACGCCCAGCACGCCGGCTTCACTGCAGTTGGGCGCGGCTTCGGGCGGCGGCGGCTCGGGAAACAGGCAGCGGTAGCACGGCATGCGTCCGCGCTGTCGCCCGGCATCGAACACGCTCACCTGCCCCTCGAACCGGTGTACCGCGCCATACACCAGCGGCTTGCCCAGGTGCACGCAGGCGTCGTTGAGCAGGTAGCGGACCGGGAAGTTGTCGCCGCCGTCGACCACCACGTCGGCATCGGCGATCAGCCGCTCCACGTTGGCCGACTCCAGGCGCTCGGCCACGGGCTCGACCGACACCCGCGGGTTGAGCGCCGACAGCCGCGTGTGCGCCGACTCGACCTTGGCCACGCCGATGTCGGCATCGGTGTGCAGGATCTGGCGCTGCAGGTTGCTGCGGTCGACCACGTCGTCGTCGACCAGGCGCAGCTGGCCCACGCCGGCCGCGGCCAGGTAGAAGGCGATCGGCGAGCCCAGCCCACCCGCGCCCACCACCACCACGCTGGCGGCTTCGAGCCGGCGCTGCCCGCGCGCCCCGATCTCCGGCAGGCGCAGGTGGCGCGAATAGCGTTCGTGGAAATCCTCGTCGACCGTGCCGGTCGGACGCGTCAGCGGCAGCCCTTCGGCCTGCCACATCAGGGTGCCGCCGCGCACCGAGACCACGCGCCGGTAGCCCAGCCGCTGCAGCTGCTGGGCGGCGAGCAGCGAGCGTCCGCCGCTCTGGCAGATCAGCATGATGTCCGCATCGGGACCCGGCAGGTGCTGGTGCGGCGCGGCCTCGAGGTCGGCCCGCGCCACCCCCAGCGCGCCCTGGGCCATGCCCAGCTCGCGTTCGTGCTCTTCGCGCACGTCCACCAGCACCGCGCCCTGGGCAAGGCGGTAGCTGGCGTCGCGCGGCGTGATTTCCCTGATCATGCGCCGATTATCGCCCCCGCGGGGCGACGCAGGTATCCGGGCCAGCACGAGGTGGCGGCACGCTGCGTCGCGCGGGCCGGATCAGTAAGGCAGCACCGGGACCACGTCGCCCGCCTCGAGCCGCCGGGCGCCCTCGTCGAGCACGATCAGGGCATCGGCGTCCGCAGCGGCGCGCATGCGATGCGATCCGTCCGCCGGATCCGGCTCCACCAGCAGGCTGCCGTCTTCGCTGCTGGCCAGGCGGCCGCGCAGGAACTCGAGCCGGTCGTGGCGCTTGTCCCAGGGCGCGGCCAGCCGTGCCCGCCAGCGCTTGCGGGGCGCCCTGCCCTGGAGTCCGTCCAGCAACGGGCGCGCCAGCGCCAGGAAAGTCGCCAGCACCGAAACCGGATTGCCCGGGAGGCACAGGAACAGCGCGGGCCCGAGCGTGCCTCCGTCGGCCAGCAGCGCGGGCATGCCGGGCCGCATCAGCACCTTCCAGAAATACACGTGTCCGCGCCGCTGCAGCAGGGCCGGCAGGTGGTCCTTCTCGCCGGCGGAGACGCCGCCACAGGTCAGCACCAGGTCGAAGGCCTCGCCGGCGTGGCGCAACGCCGATTCGATCGCGGCCGGGTCGTCGGGCAGCGTCGGCCAGGCCACCGGGTCGAGTCCCTCGGCCCGCAGCAGGCCCATCAGCAGTTCGCGGTTGGAGTTGTAGACCTGGCCGTGCGCCAGCGGCATCCCGGGCTCGACCAGCTCGTCGCCGGTGGCGAAGACCGCCACCGTCGGGCGACGCACCGTGTCGACGCCGGCCACGCCCAGCGCCGAGAGCAGCGCCACGCGCGCCGGCGTGAGCACCTCGCCCGGCGAGGCCACCAGGTCGCCCACGCGCACGTCCTCGCCGCGGCGGCGCACGTGGCGCCCGGACGCGACTGGTTCGAGGATGCGTACCCGCGCACCCTCGACCACCGTGTTTTCCTTCATCACCACGGTGTCGGTGCCGGGCGGCAGCGGCGCACCGGTGGTGATGCGCACGCACTCGCCCGGGCCCGCTCCCACCGCCGTTGCCGCACCCGCGAACTGCTCCCCGACCAGCAGCAGGCCGGCCCCCTCCGCGCCGGCCAGATCGGCGTGGCGCAGCGCGAAACCGTCCATCGCGGCGTTGTCGAAAGCGGGCATCCCGACGTCGGCGACCACTTCGCGCGCCAGCACCCGCCCGTGCGCGCGCGCGGTCGCGGTGTGCTCCTGCGGCAGCCGCCGGGCGCCCGCGACGCGCTCGATGATCGCCAGCGCCTGGGCGTAGGGGATGCGCAGCGGGAATGCGTCGTCGGCCATGGTCAGGTGGGGTCGATACCGGCGGCCCGCAGGTCGTCCGGCGTATTGAGGTTGCCGAAGCGTACCCCCGGGAAACGCGCCACGCCCATGCCCATCCGGGCCTGCAGGGCCTGGACCGCCAGCGCGCGCTGCGCCAGCGCCTCGGCCACGGCCGCGCGCAGGGCGGGCACCGGCCACAGCGCCACCAGCGGCTGCAGACCGTCGTCGTCCTGCGCGCTCGCGCCGCGCGTGCCCGCGACCGCGACGAGGCTGGGCAGCAGGCAGTCGTTCGCGTCCACGAGGTCCACCGGCAGGGTCAGCAGCCAGGGCGTCGCGCAGGCCGCGGCCAGGGCGTCGAGGCCGGCCAGCGGCCCTGCGTTGGCAACCCGGTCGGCGACGACTTGCAGTCCGGCTCCGGCATGGCGGTCCAGGCCGCGGTTGGCCGACACCAGGATCGCGCCCGTGCCCACGCCGAAGCGGCGCGCCAGGCGCAACACCTGCGGCACGCCATCGCGTTCGAGCCAGGCTTTGTCGCGCCCGTCCAGGCGCGTGGCGCGCCCGCCGGCGAGGAGGCCGAGGGTGACGTCCTGCCCGGCGATGGCGGACCGCTCCTCCATGGCGCCGCGGCTACCTGCCGCGCTTGACGTGCCGGATCAGGCGCCGCTTCCTGGCCACCTGGCGCTCGGTGAGCACGTTCTTCTTGTCCTTGTAGGGGTTGTCCCCCTCCTTGAACACGAAACGCACCGGCGTTCCGACCAGCTTGAAGCGCTTGCGGAAGAAGTTCTCGAGATAGCGCGTGTAGGTCGGCGGCAGCGACTTCAGGCGCGAACCGTGGACCACGAAGGTCGGCGGGTTCTCGCCGCCGGGGTGGGCGAAGCGCAGCTTCGGCGCGTGTCCGCGCACCACCGGTGGCGGGCTGGCCTCGTAGGCGATCTCCAGCGCGCGGGTGACCTCGGCGGTGCTGAACTGCCGCGTGGCCGAACCGTGCGCGCGGTGGATGGCGCGGAACAGCTCGCGCAGGCCCGAACCATGCCTGGCGCTGATGCGCACCGCTTCGGCCCAGTTGACGAAGGCAAGCTTGCGCGAAAGCAGCGCTTCGGTCTGCTCGCGCTGGTAGGTGCTCAGCCCGTCCCACTTGTTGACCGCCACGACCAGGGCACGGCCGGCATCGAGCACGGCACCCAGCACCGAGGCGTCCTGCTCGGTCACGCCTTCGCTGGCGTCGATCATGATCACCGCGACCTGGCATTCCTCGATCGCCTGCAGCGTCTTGACGATCGAGAACTTCTCCACCGCCTCGTCGACCCGCGACTTGCGCCGCAGGCCGGCGGTATCGATCAGGCGGTAGCTGCGACCGTCGCGTTCGAGGTCGACCGCGATCGAGTCGCGCGTCGTGCCCGGCACGTCCGAGGCGATCATGCGTTCCTCGCCGAGGATGCGGTTGACCAGGGTCGACTTGCCCACGTTCGGCCGGCCGACGAAGGCCACCCGCACGCGGCCGGGATCCTCTTCCGGCTCCTCGGCATCGGCCGGGAGCCGCTCCAGCACCGCGAGGAGCAGGTCGTCGATGCCCTGCCGGTGGGCGGAGGACACCGCGAAACTGTCGGCGTAGCCGAAACGCGCGAACTCGGCCAGCGCCGCGCGCGCGTCGATGCCGTCGGTCTTGTTGACCACCAGCAACACCGGTCGCGCGGCCTTGCGCAGCCACTGCAGGATGTCGTCGTCCAGGGCCGAAGCGCCTTCGCGGCCATCGACCACGAACAGCACCAGGTCCGCTTCCTCGGCGGCGGCGCGCGCTTGGCGTGCGGTCGCCCCGGCCAGGCCTTCTTCCTGCCCGGCGATGCCGCCGGTGTCGATCACCACGAACGGTCGCCCCTGCTCCAGCCTGCACACGCCGTAGTGGCGGTCGCGGGTCACGCCGGGCTCGTCGTGCACCAGCGCGTCGCGGGTGCGCGTGAGCGCATTGAACAGCGTCGACTTGCCGACATTGGGGCGGCCCACGAGGGCGACGGAGGGAAGCATGCTGGACCGTTGTGGAAGGATTTCGGGGGTGAAACCGGACGCCGGGCGCGCCGGCCGCGGCATCGGCGGGCGGCGGATGCGCCGGCGATCGGGATGGCAAGCCTACCGTGCCCGCGCCCGCGGCGCAGGAAACCGCCCCGGGGACGCAGGCCCTGGATCGACCGGATTCACCGGGTGGGCGCACATCCGGGCGGGCCGGCGCCCTGCCGCTCCAGCATCCCCCAGTCCGCAATCGCGGACATCAGGCTGCCTGGATCGCGGGCCAGGCGCGGCCCGGGTCCGGCAGGCGACGTCAGTCGACGCGCCAGGCGGTCAGGTCGCCCTTGACGTTCTGCACCACGAGGATGCCGTCGGCCACGACCAGCGCGCCCTTGACCGGCGCACGCCCGGCGCGTTCGCGCGCCGCGAACTCGCCGCTGTCCAGGCGCAGCCAGTGCAGGTAGCCCTCGAAGTCGCCGACCACCGCATAGTCGCCATGCACCGCCACGTTGCCCAGGTTGCGGCGGGCCAGGCCCGGCTGCTCCCAGGCCGGGCTGCCCGAACTGCGGTCCAGGGCCCAGACCGAGCCGTTGCGGTCGCTCACGAGTACCTTGTCGATCGACAGTCCCGGGCGCGAGGAGCCGCCACGGTCGCTGGCCCAGATCGGCCGGCCGCTGGGCGCATCGATGGCCACGGTCGACAGGCGATAGCTGCTCGCATACAGCACGGTGCCGTCCAGCACCGGCGTGCCGTCGATGTCGGCCATGCGGTCGAGCTCGGTGCGCCCGTCGGGCTGGGCGACCGGGATATCCCACATCTGGCGGCCATCGGCCAGCGACAGCGCCGCCACCGTGCCGTCGTCGTTCCCGACGAAGACGAAGCCGGGACCCAGCACCGGGCCGTCGTTGCCGCGCACGGTCAGGCTCGGCAGCTCCCGCGTCCAGAACCAGCGGCGTTCGCCGCTGCCCGCGTCGAACGCGGTCAGGCGGCCATCGTTGGACCGGACGAAGACCATGCCCTGCCCGATTACCGGCGCGGCGATCACCTCGTTGGGCACCTTGGCCTGCCAGCGTTCGGCGCCGGTGGCCGCATCCAGCGCGACCACCTCGCCATCGAGGCTGCCGACCACGACCAGGCCGTCGCCGGCGCCGGGGCCGCCGCTCAGGCGCAGGTCCGACTCGTAGCGCCACGCCTGGGCGCCGCTCTGCAGGTCGAACGCGCGCACGCCGCCGCGCACGGCAGCGGCGTAGACGCGGCCATCGGCGACGACCGGGCCCTGGCGGGCACCAACCTGGTCCTCGCCCTTGCCGGCGCTGGCCGACCACAGCCGCGACACGCTGGCCGAGGGCGCGAATTCCACCAGCTCGGCCGGCTCGGCCGCGCGCTTGGCCTTGGCCTTCTCGCTGTCGCCGCCGAACCAGCCCTTGACGGTGCTGCAGCCCGCAAGCAGGGCGACGCAGGCGACGAGGGCGACAACGCGGCCACCACGGGACCAGGCGCCCGCCATCTCGTGCGCGGGCGGATTGCGTTCGGGCTTCATCAGGATTCGGTCCCCGTCGTGGCCGGCGAACCGCCGGTCTGGGTCAGCTTGAGTTCGAGCAGGCGGCGCTGCGGAGCGGCGGGATCGAGCTTGCGCAGGGCCTGCGCGTAATCCTCGCGGGCCTGCTCGAGTTCGCCCTTGGCATGGCGCGCGTCGCCGCGCGCTTCGAGCGTCGCCGGATCCTGCGCATCGGCCAGCAGCGCCAGCGCCTCGTCGCCCTTGCCGGCATCGACCAGCAGCCTGGCGAGGCGATGTTCGATCACCGCGGCCAGCGCCGGCTCTTCCGTCCTCGCGCCTCGCAGGGTGGCGATCGCCTCGTCGCGCTGCCCGGCCTCGGCCTGGGCCTTGGCCAGATCGAGCGCTGCCAGCGGCGCATACGCGGTGCCGGCCAGCGCCGCGGCATCCGCGGCCGCGCCGGCCTGGTCGCCCGCTTCGAGCTTGGCCACCATGCCGTTGTAGGTTTCGCCCAGCGCCAGGCGCTGGTCCTGCTGCTGCTGCATCCACCAGCGACCGCCGCCGATCAGGGCAAGGCCGAGTGCGAGGCCCCCGATCAGGCCGAAGCTGTTCTGCTTGAGCCAGTTGCGGACTCGTTCGCCTTGTTCGTGCTCGTCGAGCAGTTCATCCAACGCCATCGTGTGCTGCCATGAAGGCCTGTCCGCGGCCGACGGCGCGACAGGCAAGCGATCGGGAACGCCCGGCGTCTGCGCCGGGCGCGCATTCCACCGGGGCCGTCGCGGCGCTAGTGGCCGGCGGGCTGGATGGAGCCGTCAGAGGATACCGTAAAGCGCGCAACGTTCGCGCGCTGGAACTCGGCCAGATCCTGAATGTCGCCGTTGCCGCGGACTTCCACCGCACCGGCATTGCCAAGCACGACCCGGCCGACTTCGCCCTTGCCGTAGTCGCGGCGTTCGCCTGCCTTGAGCAGGCCGCGCTCGAGCAACGCGCCCTTGGCGTCGAAGATTTCCACCCAGCTGTCCTGGGCAAAGCGCAACGACAGCGCCGGCAGCAGCGCCGTCTCGGGCGCACGCGACTGGCGAGGCGGCAGCGAGGCCATGGACGCGACCAGCGGCCGCGGCCCCTCCTCTGCCTCCTCCGCAGCCTGCGCGGCGATGGGACCGGTGGCCACGCCGGCGGGCGCGTCCAGCGAAGCGTCGACGCGGATCTGCGAGTCGAGGTGGGAGCGGGTCGCCATCCAGGCCGGCACCGCGATCAGCGCGGTGATCACGATGTAGACCATGCGGCCCATCATCCGGTCCATCGTCCGGCGCAGCGGCGGGGTGAAGGTGCGCGGCTGCAGCCTGGCCGGTTCGATCGGGACCGAGGGCGAAGCCGCGGGGAGGTCTTCGTCCACGCGCACGCCCAGCAGGCGCGCGTAGCTGCGCAACTGTCCACGGACGAAGACCGGCGCATCCAGCCGGTCCCAGTCGCCCGATTCGAGCGATTCCACCACCCGCACCGGCATTTTCAGCCGTTGCGCCACATCGGCCACGGTCAGGCCGGCCGCCTGGCGCGCCTGGCGCAGGCGTTCCCCTTGGCCGCGGTCGATCTGGCCAGGATTCTGGTCGGACGACGTCATGGTTGCGTGCTGTCCCCTGGGATCGTGTTCCGTGCCTGCGGAAACTCCGTCCTCAGGCGCTGAACATAGCGAGTGGCGGCGACGGTGTCGCCGAGTTGTTCTTCAATCCGTGATGCAAGTTCGAGTGTAGCGGGTGTCACGGGGGCCGCTGCAAGCCTGCGCTCGGAAAACGCGCGGGCCTCGAGGTACCGCCCTTGGGCGAAGGCATGGCTGGCCATCGCTTCGAGCGCCACCGCATTGACCGGATCCAGTTCGAGCGCGGCGCGCAGGTCGCGTTCGACGCGGTCGCGTTCCCCGGCCCGCGCGGCGCAGGCGCCGGCGTTGGCGAGCACGCCGGCGCGGTCCCCGTAGGCAGGGTCGCGCAGCGCGTCGTCGAACCAGCGCAGCGACTCCTGCGGGCGGCCATTGCCGCACAGCCACGCCCCGTAGTTGTTGTAGGTGGGGCCGGAAGGACCCAGCCGGGCAGCCTCCGCGTAATGGCGACCAGCCAACTCCGCCTTGCCCTGCTGCGTGGCAACCAGGGCCGCCATCGTGTGCGGCTCCGGAATCGATGCGTCGGCCTTGAGCCCCGCCCTGGCGGCCGCCTCGGCCGCGGCCAGCTCGCCGGCGCGCAGGTGCCGATCGGCGATCGAGACCTGGCGGCGGGCTTCCGCGCGGGCCTTGCTCTGCGGGGTTTCCTTGAAGCGGTACTCCGGAGCCATCCGCTCCGCTCCCCGGCGCTCGGCACTGGGCTTGACGAAGGTCAGCCGCGAGCAGCCGCCGGCCAGCAGCACCAGGACGACCGCGAGGGCCAGCCCCTCAACCCCGCGCACCGCCGCCCCCCGCAGCCTCGACCTGTTTGCGGAATTCCGCCTGGCGACGGGTGCGGTCCATCACCTGGCCCTTCAGCTGCCCGCAGGCGGCGTCGATGTCGTCGCCCCGGGTGCGGCGCACCGGCGCGATCCGCCCCGACTCGTTGAGCAGCTTCTGGAACCGGCGGATGGCCGCATCGTCGGGCCGCGCATAGCGCGTGCCCGGGAAGGGATTGAACGGGATCAGGTTGACCTTGGCCGCATCCTTCATCTGGAGGCGGTTATCGAACTCGCGCATCAGCCGGATCAGCTGGCGCGCGTGCTCGGGCTGGTCGTTGACGTCCTTCATCAGGGTGTATTCGAACGTCACCGACTCGCCGCGCTTGCGCTGCGCGTAGCGCACGCAGGCATCCATCAGCTCGGCGATCGGGTACTTCCTGTTGAGCGGCACCAGGGTGGTGCGCAGCTCGTCGGTCGGCGCATGCAGCGAGACCGCGAGCGACACGTCGCTGACCTCGGCCAGCTGGTCGATCTGCGGCACCAGACCCGAGGTCGACAGGGTCACGCGCTTGTTGGCCAGGCCGTAGCCCAGGTCGTCGCGCATCACGCTCATGGCGCGCACGACGTTGTCGAAATTCATCAACGGCTCGCCCATGCCCATCATCACCACGTTGGTGAGGCGGCGCTGCTTGTGCGGGACGTTGCCGAGGTGGCGCGCGGCCACCCACACCTGGCCGATGATCTCGGCGGTGCTGAGGTTGCGGTTGAAGCCCTGGGTCGCGGTCGAGCAGAACGTGCAGTTGAGCCCGCAGCCCACCTGCGAGGACACGCACAGCGTGCCGCGTCCCTTGTCGGGGATGTAGACCGTCTCGATGGCGTTGTTGCCGTCCATGCCCAGCAGCCACTTGTGGGTGCCGTCGGCCGAGGGCTTGTCGAACTGGACCTGCGGCACGCGCACTTCCGCGTGTTCCTGCAGCTTGGCGCGCAGCGCCTTGCCCAGGTCGGTCATCTCCTCGAAGTCGGTGACGTGGCGATGGTGGATCCACTTCATCACCTGGTGCGCGCGAAAGCGCTTCTCGCCGAGCGTGTCGGCGAAAAAGTCCTCCAGACCCTTGCGGTCGAGGTCGAGGAGATTCTGCTTGGCGGCGGGTTCGGTCACTTGCACTTCAGAGGTCGGGCTCGGAACGCTTGCCACGGACCGGCGCACTGGCGCGATCCGTGGCAGGCGCGACGATCAACGCGCGTAGACGTCGGTGGTCGGGAAGAAGTACGCGATTTCCACCGCAGCGGTCTCCGCCGCATCCGACCCGTGCACCGCATTGGCGTCGATGCTGTCGGCGAAGTCCGCGCGGATCGTGCCCGCCGCGGCTTCCTTGGGATTGGTCGCGCCCATCAGCTCGCGGTTCCTGGCGATGGCGTTCTCGCCCTCGAGCACCTGGATCATCACCGGGCCGCTGATCATGAACTCGACCAGCGCGTTGAAGAACGGACGCTCGCGGTGCCCCGCGTAGAAGCCTTCGGCTTCCTTGCGCGAGAGCTGCTTCATCTTCGAGGCAACGACCTTCAGGCCGCCCTTCTCGAAGCGGGTATAGATTTCGCCGATGACGTTCTTGGCAACGGCATCGGGCTTGATGATCGACAGGGTGCGCTCCAGCGCCATGGATCCTCTCCGGGCAGGGGCCGCTCGCTGTGGAGACGGCCAGATTAACATGGAAAAACCCGCGTGTGGACGCGGGTTTAGCCGACAAGGCTACGGTAATTCTATCGGATTGCACGGCAATGCAGCAGCCCCCGTTGCACCCGGACCCGCAGCGCCCTAATATCAAACAAGCGTTTGAATCAGTGGGGTGGCGATGACCGGCCAGCAGTTCTCGACCAAGGAGCGGATCCTGGGAGCCGCCGAGGAACTCTTCGCCCAGCACGGTTTCTCGGGCACCTCGCTGCGCCAGGTCACCAGCCGCGCCGACGTGAACATCGCCGCGGTCAACTACCATTTCGGCAGCAAGGAGAACCTGGTCAACGAGGTCTTCCGGCGCCGCATGGACGTGATGAGCGCCCAGCGCCTGGACCGCCTGCGCGCCGCCCTGGCCGACCATCCGGCCCAGCTCGAGCCGATCCTGGCCGCCTTCGTCGAACCCGCGCTGGACATGGCCCAGGACCGGCACGGTGGCGCCTTCATCCGGGTGATCGCGCGTGCGTATGCCGAAAAGAACGAGGGACTGCGCAAGTTCCTGTCCGACCAGTACGGGCACGTGCAGCGCGAGTTCGCCCGAGCGCTCGCGACCTGCGTGCCGCACCTGGACAAGGAGCAGCTGTACTGGCGCCTGGATTTCCTGGGCGGCGCGCTGACCTATGCCATGGCCGACTTCGGCCTGATCAAGCGCCCCGCCGGGGTGAGCGAGGCCGAGCATCGCCGGCACGCTGCCCGCGAACTGATCCGCTTTTCCGCCGCAGGCTTCAAGGCCTGAGCCTGATTTTCCTTTCCATACAAATGGATGCATCACATGCCTGAGAAACTGCTTGTACGACGCGCCGCGGTACTTGGCGCTGGCGTCATGGGCGCACAGATCGCCGCCCACCTCACCAATGCCGGGGTGGACACGGTCCTGTTCGACCTGCCGGCCAAGGAAGGCGACCCCAACGGCGTCGTGGCCAAGGCCCTGGCCAATCTCGCCAAGCTCAGCCCTGCCCCGCTCGCCAGCAAGTCGCTGGCCGAGGCCATCACCCCGGCCAATTACGACACCGGGCTCGAACTGCTCAAAGGCTGCGACCTGATCATCGAGGCGATCGCCGAGCGGATGGACTGGAAGCAGGACCTTTACCGCAAGATCGCCCCCTTCGTGCCCGGCCATGCGGTACTGGCCAGCAATACATCCGGCTTGGGGATCAACAAGTTGGCGGATGTTCTTCCGGAACAGCTTCGACACCGGTTCTGTGGCGTGCACTTCTTCAACCCGCCGCGCTACATGCACCTCGCCGAGCTGATTCCCGCCAAGAGCACCGACAAGGCGGTGCTCGAAGGCCTGGAAGGCTTCCTGACCACCACCCTCGGCAAGGGTGTGGTCTACGCCAAGGACACCCCCAACTTCATCGGCAACCGGATCGGCGTGTTCTCGATCCTGGCCACCGCCCACCACACCGGCGAGTTCGGCCTGGGCTTCGACGAGGTCGACGCCGTCACGGGTCCGCTGATCGGCCGGCCCAAGTCGGCGCCCTACCGGACCTCCGACGTGGTCGGCCTGGACACCATGGCCCACCTCAACAAGACCATGGCCGACACCTTGCCGGGCGATCCCTGGCACGACTACTTCAAGTCGCCCAAGTGGCTGGAAGCGCTGGTCGCCAAGGGCGCGCTGGGCCAGAAGACCGGCGCCGGCGTGTTCCGCAAGGTCGGCAAGGACATCGTGGTACTCGACCTGGAGAAGCAGGACTACCGACCGGCCGACCGCCAGGCCGCGCCCGAAGTGGTCGAAATCCTCAAGACGAAGGACCCGGCCGAGAAGTTCCGCAAGCTGCGCGAGAGCCAGCACCCGCAGGCGCAGTTCCTGTGGGCGGTGTTCCGCGACCTGTTCCACTACAGCGCCTACCACCTGGCCGACATCGCCGAGACCGCGCGCGACGTCGACCTCGCCATCCGCTGGGGCTACGGCTGGTCGCTGGGCCCGTTTGAAACCTGGCAGGCCGCGGGCTGGAAGCAGGTGGCCGGCTGGATCGCCGAGGACATCACCAGCGGCAAGGCAATGAGCAGCGCGCCCCTGCCCGACTGGGTGTTCGACGGCCGCGAGGGCGTGCATGCCGCCGAGGGCAGCTACAGCCCGGCGCAGGACGCCAAGCTTCCCCGCTCCGCGCTGCCGGTCTACAAGCGCCAGCGCTTCCCTGATCCGCTGCTGGGCGAGTCGTTCGCGCAGGGTGAGACGGTGTTCGAAAACGACGGCGTGCGCCTGTGGACCGATGGCGACGACATCGGCGTGGTCTCGTTCAAGACCAAGATGCATACCGTGTCCGACCAGGTCCTCGACGGCCTGCAGGAAGCGATCGGCATCGCCGAGAAGAAGTTCGCCGGCATGGTGATCTGGCAGCCGAAGGAGCCCTTCTCCGCCGGTGCCGACCTGGCTGGCGCGCTTGGCCTGCTGCAGGCGGGCAAGGTGGATGCCTTCGAGGCGATGGTCGCCAACTTCCAGGCCACCAGCCAGCGCATCAAGTATTCGCTGGTGCCGGTGGTCGCGGCGGTGCGCGGCCTGGCGCTCGGCGGCGGCTGCGAATTCCAGATGCACAGCGCGCGCACGGTCGCCCACCTCGAGAGCTACATCGGCCTGGTCGAAGCCGGCGTGGGCCTGCTGCCGGCCGGCGGCGGCCTCAAGGAACTGGCCGCGCGCGCTTCGCAGGCGGCCGGTCCCGGCGGCGACGTGTTCGCAGAATTGAAGAAGACCTTCGA
>JAEXTE010000396.1 GCA_023453655.1 Pseudomonadota bacterium | reverse complement strand
GTGCAGCCGGGCCTTGGTGGCGGGGGACACGTGCCCCAGCGCGTCCGCTGGTGCGGCGCGCGCGGCCTGGTCCAGCCGGTCGTGGCCGGGATCGGGGGTGGTCATCGGAATTCCTCCAGTTGTTTCTGCAGGGCCTCGCGGGCGCGGAACAGGTGGGTTTTCACCGATCCCTCGCTGCAGCCCATCACGCGTGCGGTCGCCTCGACATCCAGTTCCTCCAGCACCCGCAGGCTGAAGGCTTCGCGTTGCCGCGCCGGCAGGCCGCGCAGCGCGGTGGCCAGCCGGCTCCAGGCCTCGCGCCCGTCGTGCGTGCGCGAGGGGTCGGGGGTGGACTCGTCCGCCCAGTCGATCTCCTCGCCGTCGGGATCGCGCGCATCGCTCATCCACTTGAGCCGGAACGTGCGCCGGCGCTGCAGGTCGATGATCCGGCTGCGCAGGACCGACCAGAACAACGGCGTCCATTCCTCCGGCGCGCGGTCGCGATAGCCGAGCATCCTGGCCATCGCGTCCTGCACCGCGTCCAGCGCGTCCTCGCGATGGCGCAGGCCGAGTTCGGCGAAACGGAAGGCGCGGGTCGACACCGACGCCAGGAACTGTTCCAGGGTCATGGCGGCTGCGGCTGCAGCAGGGGCGGGAGCGGGACTGTCCACGGCGGCCAGCCTAACCGCTGCCGCGCCGTCGGGCGCCGGGGAATCTCGCCTCACGGGGTATCCGCCATCCATCGTCCGGTGCTGCGCTCGCTGCGGGGTGCAGGCAGGGGAACGCGCCGGGAGCGGCCCGGTTGACCGCCGCCAGGCGGGTTCAGCCGCGGTTATGATGCGGATTCACGCAGCGGTCCGGGGGACGGGATGATCGACGGGTTCGTGGCCTTGTACATCTTCATGCTGGCGGCCATCGCCGGCCACGTGATCATCTCGCGGGTCCCGGTGATCCTGCACACGCCCCTGATGTCGGGCAGCAACTTCATCCACGGCATCGTGCTGATCGGGGCGATGGTGGTGCTCGGGCATGCCGACACCACGCTGGAGAAGGCGATCGGTTTCCTGGCGGTGCTGATGGGCGCGGGCAACGCGGCCGGCGGTTACGTGGTGACCGAGCGCATGCTGGAGATGTTCAAGTCCTCGAAGAAGCCGGGGCACGGCGCATGAGCGGGGCGGACATCGTCGACCTCGTGGTCAAGGCCAGCTACCTGGTTGCCGCCACCCTGTTCCTGCTCGGCCTGCAGCGCATGGCCTCGCCGATGACCGCGCGCAGCGGCATCCGCTGGGCGGGCGTGGGCATGGTGATCGCCACGGTCGCCACCTTCTTCCTGCCCGACCTGCACAACGTCCCGCTGATCCTGGCCGCGGTCGCCATCGGCACCGCACTGGCGTGGATTTCCGGCAAGAAGGGGGCGATCACCGACATGCCGCAAATGGTCGCGCTGTACAACGGCCTGGGCGGAGGTTCGGCGGCGGCGATTGGCGCGGTGGAACTGCTGCGCTGGGCGCAGGCCGGGCAGGCCTCCGCCCCCGTCCCGCTCGGGCTCGCGGTGCTGGGCGCGCTGATCGGGTCGGTCGCGCTGTCGGGTTCGATCATCGCCTGGGCCAAGCTCGACGGACGCATGGACAAGCGCTACGCCTTCCCGGGCATGCAGGCGTTCAATGCACTGGTGGCGCTGGTCACGGTGGTGCTGGGCGGGCTGGTCGTGTGGTCGCTGGGCGTGCCCTGGATCATCGCGTTCTTCATCGCCGCGCTGGCGCTGGGCGTGCTGATGACGCTGCCCATCGGCGGCGCCGACATGCCGGTGGTGATCTCCCTGTACAACGCGCTGACCGGCCTGGCGGTGGCGTTCGAGGGTTACGTGCTGGGCAACGAGGCGCTGATCATCGCCGGCATGATGGTCGGCGCGGCCGGCATCCTGCTGACCCGGCTGATGGCCAAGGCCATGAACCGCTCGATCGGCAGCGTGCTGTTCTCCAACTTCGGTGGCGCGAGCGGCGAAGCCGCGGAGATCGCCGGCAGCCAGAAGCCGATCGAGGCTGCCGACGTGGCGGCGATGATGGCCTTCGCCGAGCGGGTGGTGATCGTGCCGGGCTATGGCATGGCCGTGGCGCAGGCGCAGCACAAGATCTGGGAGCTGACCCAGCGGCTGATCGAGCGCGGGGTCAAGGTGAAGTTCGCCATCCACCCGGTCGCGGGCCCCATGCCCGGCCACATGAACGTGCTCCTGGCCGAGGCCGGCGTGCCCTACGACCTGATCGCCGACATGGACGACATCAACCCGGAGTTCGCCAACACCGACGTGTCGCTGGTGATCGGCGCCAACGACGTGGTCAACCCGGTGGCGAAGACCGACCCGGCGTCGCCGATCTACGGCATGCCGATCCTCGACGTGGTGGAATCCAGGCACACCATCGTGATCAAGCGCGGCAAGGGCACCGGCTTCGCCGGCATCGAGAACGCGCTGTTCTATGCCGACAACACGCGCATGCTCTATGGCGACGGGGCCGAGATGGCCAATGCGCTGGTGAGCGAACTCAAGGCGCTCGACGGCGGGCACTGAGCCCGGTCAGCGGGATGCCACGGCGGCGGCCAGCAGCGCCGCCGCCAGCCAGGCCAGGTCGCCCGGGCTGTTGGACAGCCGGACCAGCAGCGTGCCCAGTTCGGGGCCCAGCCTCAGCATCGACTCCCAGGGCAGCAGGCCCAGGTATCGCCCGAGCCAGCTGGCCACGATCGCCCAGTTGGCGGCGAGGATCGCGACCGCGGTCGCCAGCACGCCCCAGGCCGCGCGCATCGGGCCAGGACGTACCCGCAGCAGGCGCAGCACCAGGGCGGCATCCAGCGCCGCGACCACGGCCATCCAGCTGCACTGGCGGTCCAGCCGCATCGCCAGCAGCACCCAGATCGCGGCCACGCCGAGGCTGGCCAGGGCCAGCAGTGCGACGGCGAGGGCGGGCTGCACGGGGCGGCGCGATGGCGGCATCGGAAGGCTGCGTTGCGGGCGGCCGCACAGGATACCGGTCCCGCGCCGGTACAATGGCGCATTGCACTCCGGGCCGCCGGCCCCATCTTCCCCGCATGTATTCCCGCAGCAGTGAACCGGTGCGCTTCGAGCGCGACAGCGATGCCGTCCTGGTGCCGCAGGGCGAGCAGGTGACCCTGCCCGCCGGCAGCGTCGGCTACATCACCCAGGCGCTCGGCGGCAGCTGGACGGTGTTCGTCGAAGGCAACCTGTTCCGCATCGCGGGCAAGGACGCCGACGCCATCGGCAAGGAGCCGCCGGAGCCGCTGGAGCTGCCCGAGGGGGCCGACGATTCGGCGGTCGAGCAGCTCGTGTGGAAGCAGCTGCGCACCTGCTTCGACCCGGAGATTCCGATCAACGTCGTCGACCTGGGCCTGGTCTACGAGGCCGACGTGCGCGCGCTGGGCGAGGGCAGGCGCGCGGTCGACGTGAAGATGACCCTGACCGCGCCCGGCTGCGGCATGGGCGACATCCTGGTCGAGGACGTGCGCAGCAAGCTCGAGCTGATCCCCACGGTGGAGGAGGCGGACGTCGAACTGGTGTTCGATCCGCCGTGGAACCAGACCATGATGTCCGAGGCCGCGCGCCTCGAGACCGGGATGCTGTAGCGCCGAGACAGCGCTCGACATGCGGGATATGTGACGAAAGTCACTATTTCACATGCAACTGATTCTCGTCATCCCGTTGCGGTAGCGTTCAGCTGTCGTGTAGCGTCAGTTTGCGGACGGATTTTGTCAGTTCGCATCAGGTCCGACTGACGCGAGGACACAGGGATGTTCCACGGCTCGTCCATTTGTGTGACCCCGTGCCTGCCGGCATTTCGCCGCCGAGGCGGCTTGCTCCTTTTGCGGGGGTCATCCAGATGAAGCATTACTCCAGGCGCCAGATGCGCCTGCATGCGCTCGCGGCCGCGACCGCGCTCGCCCTGTCCGCCGTCGCCGCGGCTCCGGCCTTCGCAGGCCGCGTCGAGCTGAGCGGACTGCAGTCCGACACCGCGTTCGACCAGTTCATCGTCAAGTACAGGACAGGGACGCCCGAGGCGGCCAACCCGGCTGCGATTGGCCGCGGGCTTGACCTGGCTGCGGCGTCCGTCGTCAGCGGCGCGCAGGCGCTGCGCGGCGATCCGCGCGGCGCTCGCCTGGACCTGGTCCACCATCGTCGCATGGCGATCGGTGCCGACGTGGTCCGGGCCAGCCGCAAGCTCGACCGCATCGATGCCGAGACCCTGATGCGCCAGCTCGCGTCCGATCCCAATGTCGAGTACGTCGAGGTCGACAAGATCAACCGCATCGCGTTGACCCCCAACGATCCGCAGTTCGGACAGCAGTACGGCTTCGGGACCGGCGCGGGCGGCATCCGCGCCACCGAGGCCTGGGACATCACCAGTGGCGCCGGAACGGTCGTCGCGGTCCTCGACACCGGCATCACCAGCCACCCCGACCTCAACGCCAACATCCTGCCGGGATACGACTTCGTGTCCAACGCCACGGTGGGCGGCGACGGCAACGGGCGCGACTCCGACCCCAGCGACCCGGGCGACTTCTACGGCGGAGATCCCTCCAGCTGGCACGGTACGCACGTGGCGGGCACGGTCGCGGCGGTGACCAACAACGGCGTCGGCGTCGCGGGCACCGCGTACAACGCCAAGGTGGTGCCGGTGCGCGTGCTGGGCCGCGGGGGAGGCTACGATTCGGACATCGCCGATGCCGTCATCTGGGCATCCGGCGGCAGCGTCAGCGGCGTGCCTGCCAACGCCAACCCTGCGGAGGTGATCAATCTCAGCCTGGGCGGCAGCGGCAGTTGCGGTAGTGCGATGCAGAGCGCGATCAACGGCGCGGTCGGCCGCGGCACCACGGTGGTGATCGCGGCGGGAAACAGCAACGCCAACGTCTCCGGTTTTTCACCGGCCAACTGCAGCAACGTGGTCGCGGTCGCGTCCAACACCAGCACCGGGGCGCGCTCGAGTTTTTCCAACTACGGTGCGCTGATCGACGTCTCGGCACCCGGTTCGTCGATCCTGTCCACGCTCAATACCGGTACCCAGGGGCCGGGGTCGCCCAGCTATGCCAGCTACAACGGTACGTCGATGGCCGCTCCCCACGTGGCGGGCGTGGTCGCACTGATGCAGTCCGCGGCCTCCACGCCGTTGACACCGGCGCAGGTCGAGGCCGTGTTGAAGAGCAGTGCTCGCGCATTCCCGTCGACGCCGTCGCAGCCGATCGGCGCCGGCATCGTGAATGCGCGCGCCGCGGTCGACGCGGTCGGCGGCGGCGGTGGGAACGCGCCCCCGAGCGCGGGCTTCACCTCGTCGATCAACGGCCTGAGCGTGCAGTTCACCGACACCTCGACCGACAGCGACGGCTCGATCGCCTCGCGCAGCTGGAACTTCGGCGACGGCACCAGCTCGACGGCGGCCAATCCATCGAAGACCTATGCCGCGGCCGGCACCTACAGCGTCTCGCTGACCGTGACCGACGACGACGGCGCCAGCAATACCCGCACCCAGTCCGTGACGGTCAGCAGCGGGGGCGGCGGTGGCAACGTGCTGCAGAACGGCGTGCCGGCGACCGGCCTGTCGGCCAGCAGCGGCAACTGGCTGCACTACACGATCAACGTGCCGGCCGGCGCGTCGAACCTCAGCATCGCCAGCTCCGGCGGCAGTGGCGACGCCGACCTGTACGTGCGTTTCGGCAGCCAGCCCACCACCAGCGCCTACGACTGCCGGCCGTACCGCTCCGGGAACGCCGAAACCTGCAGCTTCGCCACACCGCAGGCCGGCACCTACCACGTTTCGCTGCGGGCCTACAGCACGTTCTCCGGCGTGAGCCTGGTGGGCAGCTACGGCGCGGGCGGAGGCGGAGGCAGCCAGACCTACAGCAATGGCACCGACTACAGCATTCCGGACAACAACGCCACGGGCGTCAGCAGCCCGATCACCGTGTCCGGACGCAGCGGCAACGCCGGCAGCAGCGTGCCCGTCGCGGTGAACATCGTGCACACCTATCGCGGCGACCTGGTCGTCGACC
>JAEXTE010000263.1 GCA_023453655.1 Pseudomonadota bacterium | reverse complement strand
GTGCATTTTCACGGCGCGGCGGGGGAGGTCACCGGCTCGATGCACCTGGTCGAGGCGGCGGGCAGGCGCATCCTCCTCGACTGCGGAATGATCCAGGGCGGACGCGAGGCCGAGGCGCGCAACTTCGAACCCTTCCCGTTCGACCCCTCCTCGATCGATGCGCTGGTGCTCAGCCACGCCCACATCGACCACATCGGCCGGGTGCCGCGGCTGGTCTGGCAGGGTTTCCGCGGCCCGATCTACGTCCAGCAGGCCGGCGCCGAGCTGCTGCCGGTGATGCTGCTCGACGCGGCCTCGCTCGCCGAGAACGACGCCGAACGCGAGAACCGCAAGCGCCGCCAGGGCGAGCCGGAAGCGATGCCGCTGTTCACTCGCGAGGATGTGCACGCGGTGCTGGAGCTGGTGCGTCCGCTGCCCTATGGCGCGCGCACCTCCATCGCGCCGGGCGTGGAGATAGCCCTGCGCGATGCCGGCCACATCCTCGGTTCGTCGATCGTCGAGCTGTGGGCCGACGGCCGCAAGCTGGTGTACTCCGGCGACCTCGGCCCACCCGGCACGCCGATCCTGCGCGATCCCGAGCCGGTGCGCGAAGCCGACCTGGTGTTGATGGAATCCACCTACGGCGACCGCAACCACCGCGACCGGCTCGACACCATCCACGAGTTCGGCGACCTGCTGGAGCAGGCCTGGGAGGCGCGCGGCAAGGTGCTGATCCCGGCGTTCGCGGTGGGTCGTTCGCAGGAGCTGCTGTACTGGTTCGCGCGGCACTGGGACGAGTGGCGGCTGTCGCGCTGGCGGATCTTCCTCGACAGCCCGATGGCGGCGAAGGTGGTGGCGATCTACGACCGCCACCAGGCGCTGTTCGACGAGGATGCGCGCGCGGTCTGGAAGGGCAGGCCCGATCCGTTCCGCCTGCCCAACCTGCATATCACCGAGTCGACCGACCAGTCGATGGCGATCAACCGCATCGAGAACGGCGCGATCGTGCTCGCCGGCAGCGGCATGGCCAACGGCGGCCGCATCCTGCACCACTTCCGCCACGGCATCGACCGCCGCAGCACCCACGTGGTCTTCGTCGGCTACCAGTCCGAGGGCACGCTCGGCCGGCGCCTGGTGGACGGCGCGAAGTGGGTGCGCATCCATGGGCACGACCATCGCGTCAACGCGCGCATCCATACCGTCGGCGGCCTGTCGGCGCATACCGACCAGCGCGGCCTGATCGCCTGGTACGAAGGCTTCGAGGGACGCCCACCGCTGGTGCTGGTACACGGCGAGGACCGCGCGCGCGAGGCCCTGGCGGGCGAGCTGGGCGAACGCGGCCCGGCGGACGTGCGGCTGGCGCGGCCGGGGATGGTGGTCGACGTCTGAGCGGGCGCCGCGCCTTCAGCCTGCCTGGTCGTCCGCGGCGGGCGGCGCGGCCTGTTCCGCCTCCGCATTGAGCGCGCGGCTGGCGCGGCGCGGCGGCACGAAAGGCGTGGGCTTGGGCGCGTTGCGGTCGCGGTTGCCGATGACCAGGCGCGCGCCGGCGCGCGGATCGTTGCTGGCCACCTCCAGCTCGAAGCGCTCGGCATCGAGCCGGCGCACCTGCGCCGAGATCGCCGCCGCCTCGTCCGCATCCACGCCCAGCGCGCGCAGCGCCGCTTCGCCGAAGGCCACGGCCGAGCCGAAGGTCTCGCGCACCTGCAGGTGCGCGCCGGCATTGACCAGGGTGAGCGCGTGCTGGCGGTCGTAGGCGCGCACCAGCAGCTTCGCCTGCGGAAACTGCCTGCGGGCCAGCTCGACGATCCGGGTGGCGCCGGCGGGATCGTTGACGCAGACCGCGATCGCCCGCGCCGAGCCCGCGCCCGAGGCGTGCAGCACGTCCAGGCGGCGGCCGTCGCCGTAGTACACCTTGAAGCCGAACTTCGAGGCGTTGCGGATCATGTCGATGTCGTTGTCGATGATGGTCACGTCGACATCGCGCGCCAGCAGTGACTGGCTCATCACCTGGCCGAAGCGGCCGAACCCGATGATCAGCACGCTGCCGGTCTGTCCGTCCGCCACGTCGACGCCATCCAGCGACGGGCGCGCGGTCTCGCGCAGCAGCGGACGCATGGCCAGCGCCACCAGCGGCGTGAGCACCATCGACAGGACCACGATCGCGGTCATGCTGTCGTTGGTGCGGCCTTCGATCACGCCCGCGGCCTCGGCCGCGGCGTACAGCACGAAGGCGAATTCGCCGCCCTGCGCCATCAGCACCGCGCGGTCGAGCGCGTCGCGATGGCTGCTGCGCATCGTCCGCGCCACCAGGTAGATGCACAGCCCCTTGGCCAGCATCAGCGCGGGCACGGCCAGCACCACCAGCCGCCAGTCGTCGCGGACCACGTCCAGGTCCAGCGACATGCCCACGGCCAGGAAGAACAGGCCGAGCAGGATGCCGCGGAACGGCTCGATGTCGGCCTCGATCTGGTGGCGGAAGGTTGAACCCGACAGCAGGACGCCGGCCAGGAACGCGCCCATGGCCATCGACAGCCCGCCCATCTCCATCAGCACCGCCGCGCCCAGCACCACCAGCAGCGCCGCGGCGGTCATCACCTCGCGCGCCTTGGCCGCCGCCAGCAGTCGGAACAGCGGATTGAGCAGGTACAGGCCGGCGACCACCAGGCCGAGGATCGAGGCGAGCGCGATCCCGACCGCGGCGAACCGCGACGGCGCCTCGGGATCGGCCGGCGCATGCGACATCAGCGCCACCGTGGCCAGCAGCGGCACGATCAGCAGGTCCTCGAACAGCAGGATCGAGACCATGCGCTGGCCGCGCGGCAGGGCGATGTCGCCACGCTCGCCCAGCAGCTGCATCACGATCGCGGTGGAGGTGAGCACGAAGCCCGCGCCGCCGATGAACGCGGCCTGCGAGCCGAGGCCGAACATCAGGAAGACGCCGGTCAGCGCCGCGCCGGCGGTGCAGATCTGCAGCGCACCGAGGCCGAAGATCTGGTGGCGCAGGCTCCACAGGTGCGACGGGCGCATCTCCAGCCCGACCACGAACAGGAACATCACCACGCCCAGCTCGGCGAAGTGCAGGATCGCCTGCGGATGCGAGAACCAGCCGAACCCGAACGGGCCGATCACCAGTCCCGCGGCGAGGTAGCCGAGCACCGAGCCCAGCCCCATCCGGCGGAACAGCGGCACGAACACCACCGCCGCCCCGAGCAGGGCGACGGCGCCGAGCAGGGCATTCGGGCCCGCTTCGGCGGCCACGACCTCAGCGCCTGCGGCCGGAGCTGGTGAGCGCCACCAGCAGGAATCCGCCCGCCAGCCCCGCGTCCTTCATGAACTGCAGCAGGTGGGTGCCGGCGGCCGCGCCTCGCGCGGACCAGAACGGATGCGCCAGCGCGGCTTCGGCCAGCACCAGCACCGCGGCCAGCATCGCGGTCACCGGCAGGCGCCAGGCCGCGGCGACCAGCACGCCCAGCACGAGTTCCGCGACGCTGAAGCCCAGGTCCGGGCCGCTGATGGCCACGCCCTCGTAGGCGCGCCACAGGCGCCACCCGCCGGTGACGATCAGCGTGCTCGCGAGCAGCAGGCGGGCAAGGCTGATGCCCGGACTCGATTGCGAATTACGGAAGGACATGCGGTGCGCGCGTGCGGGAACCCGCAAAGGGTGTCACAGGCGATGGCGCCGCTTCCAGTCCGCGCGGCCGGGCCGGCCTCGATCCGGAGGCGGACCTGAGCCGTCGCCCACGCACGCAACGCCGCACGCTGGCGCCGGGCCTTCACATGCGGCTACAATGGCCGCGTTTGCAACACGGCTGCCCCGCCGCTTTCGAGCGGCCACGATCCTGGCAGGCCGGCCCGGGCCCCGTCCCGTGGCGTCCTATTCCGCACGTCTTTCGTCGCGCAGACACGGCCCGGAAACCTCCGGTCACCGTCAAAACATTGCCCCGAACGCGGATCTGGATGGTTCCGGGCAAGCCAGTCGAAGCAGCGTCGACACCGCCTCCCACCGGGACGCGGGGGCGCGGCCGCGGCTGACACGGAGCGAATCCACATGCTGTTCGAAGACCTCGGGCTTTCGCCCGCGCTGCTGCGCGCGCTGTCCGATACCGGCTACACCACCCCCACCCCGATCCAGGCGCAGGCGATCCCGCCGGCGCTCGACGGTCGCGACATCCTCGGCGCGGCGCAGACCGGCACCGGCAAGACCGCCGCGTTCGGCCTGCCCCTGCTGCACCGGATGGCGAAGATGACCCCGGCCAAGGGGCCGCGCAAGCCGCGCGCCCTGGTGCTGGTGCCCACCCGCGAGCTGGCGGTGCAGGTGGCCGACAGCCTCAAGGCCTACGGCCGCCACCTGCGCCTGAACGTCACCATGATCTTCGGCGGCGTCGGCATGCAGCCGCAGATCGAGAACCTGCGCCGCGGCGTCGACATCCTGGTCGCCTGCCCGGGCCGCCTGATCGACCATCTCGACGCCGGCCACGCCAAACTCGACGCGGTCGAATTGCTGGTCCTCGACGAGGCCGACCGCATGCTCGACATGGGCTTTTTGCCCTCGATCAAGCGCGTGCTCTCGCGGGTGCCCAAGCAGCGCCAGACCATGCTGTTCTCGGCCACCTTCGAGCCGCGCATCCGCGCCCTCGCCATGGAGCTGCTGAACAACCCGACCGAAGTGCAGGTCGCGGCGCAGAACACCATCGCCGAGACCATCACCCACCGCGTGCATCCGGTCGAGGGCGCGCGCAAGCGCGACCTGCTGGTCGAGATCCTGGCCCGGCGCCATACCGACCAGGTCCTGATCTTCGGCAAGACCAAGCACGGCTGCAACCGCCTTGCCGAACAGCTGGAAACGGCCGGCCTGAAGTCGGTGGCGATCCACGGCAACAAGAGCCAGGCGCAGCGCCAGAAGGCGCTGGACCAGTTCAAGTCGGGCAAGGCGCGGATCCTGGTGGCGACCGACGTGGCCGCGCGCGGCCTCGACATCCCCAACCTGCCGCTGGTGATCAACCACGACCTGCCGATGGTGGCCGAGGACTACGTGCACCGCATCGGCCGCACCGGCCGCAACGGCGCCTCGGGCGAGGCGCTGTCGCTGGTCGCGCCGGAAGAGGGCGGCCTGCTGCGCCAGATCCAGCGCATGCTCAAGGCCGACATCGTGATGGAAGCGGTGGACGGCTTCGAGCCGAGCCGCCCGATCCGCCTCGATGCGCCGATCCCGAAGAACGGCGGCGGCC
>JAEXTE010000232.1 GCA_023453655.1 Pseudomonadota bacterium | reverse complement strand
CCTGTGGCGCGCGCGCCCATCCCGGCCTTCCCCCGCGAGCGGAAGGGCAACAGCAGGCGGCTTGGCGTGCGTGTTCCGCCAACGCTCGCGCATCGGCCCTTCCCCCGCGCGCGGGGGAGGGTTGGGGTGGGGACGGCAGGTCGCCGCGTCAGCAGGACGCGCCTTCGGCGCGCGCCTCCATCCCGGCCTTCCCCGCACGCAGGGGAAGGGGGAAGGCTGTCATAGGCGCTTTGAACCCGTTCTGTGGCCTTCCCCCGCATGCGGGGCAGGGGCAACAGCAGGCAGCCTGGCGTCCATGTGCGCCAACGCCTCGCGCATCGGCTTGCTCCCCGCGTGCGGGGGAGGGCAAACCTCGAATCGGAGTCGCGAGATCGTCTAGCGTGCGGGTCGTGGGTGGCTCGGCGAGTTATGGGATGCGATCGCGTCCGCAACAGGCGGATGAGCGGTGTGCGCAGCTTCCGCATGCGGATGGAGTCCGTCGAGCAGAGGCGACTGCCCCCGACCGCGCGCCGCTCGCCTACCGCGACAGCGGCAGCCAGAGCCACAGTGTCACCAGCGTCGCCAGCAGGACCGGTGGCGTCAGCGCCAGTCCGACCTTCATGTACTGGCCCCACGTGATCCGCTGCCCCTTCCCTGCGAGCACGTGCAGCCACAGCAGGGTGGCAAGCGAACCGATGGGCGTCAGCTTGGGCCCCAGGTCGTTGCCGACGACGTTGGCGTACAGCATCAGCTCGCGGGTCGCCGCCGGGACGTCGGCGCCGTCGATGGCCAGCGCACCGACCAGGGTCGCCGGCATGTTGTTCATGACCGACGCCAGGGCGGCCACGGCGAAGCCCGTGCCCACGCCCGCCACGAACGTCCCTTGCGCGGCCAGCCATTCGAGCACGCCGGTCGCCGCGGCCGTCAGCCAGGCATTGCCCAGCCCGTAGACCACCAGGTACATCCCGAGCGAGAACAGCACGATCTGCCAGGGCGCGCCGCGCAGGATCGCGGGCAGCGCCATCGTGGCGCCCCGGCCGCCGGTCGCCCAGCGTCCCGCGATGGCCATCAGCAGCAGCGCGGCCGCGCCGGTTACCAGCGAGATCGGCACGCCAAGCGGCCCTGTGGCGAAGTAGGCCACCAGCAGCAGCGCCAGCAGCGGCAGCGCGGCCCGGAACACGGCGTGGTCGCGGATCGCCAGGCGCGGCGCCTCCAGCTCGCGGACCGCGTAGGAGACGCGGATGTCGTTCCGGAACCAGAGCCACAGCACCAGCAACGTCGCGACCACCGACACCAGGTTCACCGGCACCATGACCGCCGCGTAGCGACCGAACGACACGTCGAAGAAGTTCGCGGTGACGATGTTCACCAGGTTCGAGACCACCAGCGGCAGGCTCGCGGTGTCGGCGATGAAGCCGCAGGCCACGGTGAAGGCCAGCGCCCCGGCGGGCGGAAAATGCAGGCGCAGCAGGATGGCCAGCACGATCGGCGTCAGCAGCAGCGCCGCGCCGTCGTTGGCGAACACCGCGGCGATCGCCGCGCCCAGCAGCACGATCAGCGGGAACAGCCGGCGGCCGTCCCCGCCCCCCCAGCGCGCCACGTGCAGGGCCGCCCACGCGAAGAAGCCCGCCTCGTCCAGGATGAGCGAGATGACGATCAGGGCCACGAAAGTGAACGTGGCATCCCAGACGATGCCCCACACCGTGCCCACGTCGCTCCAGCCCACGACGCCGGTGGCGAGCGCCACCGCCGCGCCGGCGAGCGCCGACCAGCCGATGCCAACCCCGCGCGGCTGCCAGATGACCAGCACGAGCGTGGCGACGAAGATCGCGAGGGCGAGCATGGCGCGTCCGGAGGGGTCAGATGGCGCGCTGGTCGACGCGCCTGGACAGCGCTTCGGCGGTTTCGACGCGCTCGGAGTAGCGGTCGGTGAGGTAGGCCGAGCGCCCCCGCACCAGCCAGGTGAACTTCACCAGCTCCTCGCAGACATCGACCACCCGCTGGTAGTAGGCCGACGGCTTCATGCGCCCGGCCTCGTCGAATTCCTGGTACGCCTTGGCGACCGAAGACTGGTTCGGGATGGTGACCATGCGCATCCAGCGGCCCAGCACGCGCAGCTGGTTGACGGCGTTGAAGCTCTGCGAGCCGCCGCAGACCTGCATCAGCGCCAGCGTCTTGCCCTGGGTCGGGCGCCGGGCGCCCTGCGCGAGGGGAATCCAGTCGATCTGCGCCTTCATGATGCCGGTCATGGCACCGTGGCGCTCCGGGCTGACCCAGACCATGCCCTCGGACCAGTCCGCGAGACCGCGCAGTTCGCCCACCTTCGGGTGGTCGGGCGCCGCGTCGTCCGGCAGCGGCAGGCCGTGCGGGTCGAACATGCGCACGTCGCAGCCGTACCAGCGCAGCAGCCGGCCGGCCTCTTCGGCCAGCAGGCGCGAGTACGAACGTTCCCGCAGCGAGCCGTAGAGGATCAGGATCCGGGGCGGATGGCCCGGATCGCCGGGCGCGGCCAGCGCGCCGACATCGATCGGCGCGAGCTGCGCCAGGTCGACATGAGGTAGATCGAACGCAATGGCATCCATCACTTCGACGGCCCGCCAGGCGCGACCACCTCGCCATCCTCCTTGGTGAACGACGCGACCGGGTTGTCCAGCAGCGCCAGCACCTTCTCCGACGGCCGGCACAGCGCCGCGCCCCGCGGGGTCACGACGATGGGGCGGTTGATCAGGATCGGATGCGCCACCATCGCGTCGACCAGTTCGTCGTCGCTGAGTCCGGGATCGTCCAGGCCCAGCTCCGCAAAGGGCGTCCCCTTGCGGCGCAGCAGATCGCGCGGCGGGATTCCCATTGCGGCGATCAGCGCCACCAGCGTCTCGCGCGAGGGCGGCGTCACCAGGTACTCGATCACCTCGGGGTTCTCGCCCGACTCGCGCATCATCGCCAGCGTGTTGCGGGAGGTGCCGCAGGCGGGGTTGTGGTAGATCGTCGAAGTCGACGGCGGGGCAGGGATCATGCGCAGGTCTCGGCGGAACAGGAATCGGGGAGCGTGGCCAGGTCGCCGCAGATCTCCGGTTTCCCGGAGCAGCAGTCCTCGGTGAGGAAGGCCAGGAGCTGGCGCATGTCGTCATAGCTCGCCGCGTAGAGGATGCGGCGCCCGTCGCGCCAAGAGCGCAGCAGGCCTGCGCGTTCCAGCGTGGCCAGGTGGAAGCTCATCCGCGTCGGCGGGATCGACAGGCCCTCCGCGATTTCGCCGGAGGCCATGCCCCCGGGGCCGGCGCGCACCAGCATCCGGAAGGCGGCGAGGCGATCGCCATGGGCGAGCGCACCCAGGGCGGACACGGCGTCGTTGTCGTTCATGAATCAAGACTCTACAACGAGGGTTGTAGAATGCAACAGTCGTGACCGGTCGCATCCTGCGCGGCCCCTTCGCGGCGGCCCTGCCGCACAAGCCAGGAGCGCGACCAGCGGCGTAACGCAGGGCTGAGCGGAAATCCCCGCCAGAGGGCTGCTCACTCCGGCTTGAGCAGGTTCGACGGCAGTCGCGCCACGCAGCGCTCCAGCAGCCCGACCAGCTGCTCCTGCTCCTCGGGCGAAAGCCCCCCGAGTGCGCCGTCGATCACGCCCTGCGCCACCCGCGCGCCGTGCGTCACCAGGTCGCGCCCCGCGTCGGTGATCCGGAACGACATCACCCGTCCCAGCCACGGGTGCGGCGCACGCGTCACCAGTCCGTCGCGCGCCAGGCGCAGCAGGATCTTGTGCATGGTCTGCGGCGACACCGCGCTCATGCGCGCCAGGTCCGCATTCGAGGCGCCGGGGTGCTCCAGCAGGTGCATCAGCACCAGCGCCTGCGGCCGCGAGAGTTCGATGCCATGGGTGCGCAGGCTTTCCTCCATCACCACCGTCAGCCCCATGTGCAGGCGCTTGAGCAGCGACGTGGTGCGGTAGGCGGGGGAATTCCTGAACGCTTCCAGGGGGCTGGCGTCGTGATCGGCCATTGGCCACCTCCGCGGGCTTCCGCAACTTATCAGTGTGCTGATAGAGTATCAGCCTTCTGATACGAGCGGAAACCCCATGCCTGCCTTTCCCCTGCGCGCGCTGGCCGTTGCCGGACTGCTGTCCCTGGCCGCCTGCGGCGACGACGCGCCTCCCGAGGCCACGCCAAGCCTGACCGTATCGCTGGCCACGCCAACGACGCGTGAGGTGGTGCGGGAAGTCACGGCCTCCGGCGCGGTGGCGGCGTGGGAGGAGGTGTCGGTGGGCGTCGAGCTGTCCGGCGTGCGCGTGTCCAGCGTCGAGGTGGAAGTGGGCAGCGTGGTGGAGCAGGGCGACGTGCTGCTGCGCCTGGACGATCGCACCCTGGCCTCGCAGCTGGCCCAGGCCGATGCGTCGGTGACCGAAGCCCGCACCAACCTCGATACCGCCAGCCGCAAGGCCACGCGCGTGCGCGCGCTGGCCAACGACCGCATGGTCTCGCTGCAGGACGCCGAAGAGGCCGAAGCCGCGCGCGCCAATGCCCAGGCGCGGCTCAATACCGCCATCGCCAGCCGCGACGCGGCGCGCGTGCAGCGCGACTTCACCGTGGTGCGCGCCCCGGTGGATGGCGTGGTCTCCGCGCGCAGCGTGCAGCCCGGGCAGGTGGTGGGCGCGGGTGGCGAGCTGCTGCGCCTGATCCGCGACGGCCGCCTGGAGTGGCGCGCCGAACTGGCGGAGGGCGACCTGCTGCTGGTCTCGCCCGGCACCACCGTGCAGGTCGACACCCCGGCCGGGCCGGTGGCCGGCACCGTGCGACGCGTCGCGCCGGCGCTGGATGCGCAGAGCCGCACCGGCACCATCTATGCCGACCTCGCCGAGCCCGGCCCGCTGCGCGCCGGCATGTTCGCGCAGGGCCGCATCGCGCTGGGCCGCGCGCAGGCGTTGCTGATTCCGAACGAAGCGGTGGTGCGCCGCGATGGCCGCGCCTACGTGTTCATCGTCGATGGCGAGAACCGCGTGCGCGAGCAGGGCATCGAGGTCGGGCCGATGCACGGGGAACACATCGAGGTGCGCAGCGGCCTGGAATCCGGTGCACGCGTGGTCGCGCGCGGCGCGGGTTTCCTCGGCGATGGCGACCTGGTGCGCGTGGTCGATGCGCCGCCGCCGGCCGGGGCCGCGGCAGCCAACCGCGACGGCAACGCTGCGGCGCCAGGCGCCAGCGGCACGAACGCCGATGCGTCCACGCCCGCGCAGGGTGCGGGCACGGCCGCCAACGCGGCCCGCTCCAGCACCAGCACCGGCGGTAGCGGAGCCACCCGCAACGCCGGGCCCGCCGACGCCGCCACCGACGCCCCGGCCGCCACCCCATGAACTTCTCCGCCTGGTCCATCCACCGCCCGCTGCCGGCGATCCTGGTCTTCATCCTGCTCACCGCGGCCGGGCTGGTCGCGTTCAACCGCCTCGCGGTTTCGCAGTTCCCCGACCTCACCGTGCCGGTGGTCAACGTCACCGTCACCCTGCCGGGCGCCAGCCCCAGCACCCTGGAAACCCAGGTCACGCGCAAGGTCGAAGACGCCACCGCCAGCATCCCGGCGCTGGACAACATGGTCTCGATCGTCAACGAGGGCGTGTCCACCACCGTGCTGACCTTCGAGATCGAGAAGGACGGCACCATCGCCAAGGACGAGGTGCGCGACGCCATCGACCGCGT
>JAEXTE010000216.1 GCA_023453655.1 Pseudomonadota bacterium | reverse complement strand
CTCGCCGCGTGACCCGGCGCGATCCGTCGCGACGGCCGGCTGCATCCCGCCTGCGCGCCGGCGGCGCGCGCTCCCGCCGCGGTCCTGCCGTCGTCTCCGCGCCGCCCCGTTCCGCCGGCGTGGATCCGCGCCCCGCGCTGGCCAAGGAGGCTTCCCGATGAGCCACATGCCCCGATACACCCGCCTGTCCGGCCTCGAGCCGCTGCTGATCACGCCGGACCTGCTGTTCGTCAACATCGGCGAGCGCACCAACGTCACCGGCAGCGCGCAGTTCCGCAAGCTGGTCAAGGAGGGCCGCTACGAGGAGGCCGTGGAGGTGGCGCGCCAGCAGGTGGCCAACGGCGCCCAGATCCTCGACGTCAACATGGACGAGGGCCTGATCGATTCGGAAGCGGCGATGACGCGCTTCCTCAACCTGATCATGTCCGAACCCGACATCGCCCGCATCCCGGTGATGGTCGATTCGTCGAAGTGGAGCGTGATCGAGGCCGGCCTCAAGTGCCTGCAGGGCAAGAGCGTGGTCAATTCGATCTCGCTCAAGGAAGGCGAGGCCGCCTTCGTCGAGCAGGCGCGCAAGGTGCTGCGCTACGGCGCGGCCGCGGTGGTGATGGCGTTCGACGAGCAGGGCCAGGCCGACACCTGCGCGCGCAAGGTCGAGATCTGCACCCGCGCCTACCGCATCCTGGTCGACGAGGTCGGCTTCCCGCCCGAAGACATCATCTTCGATCCCAACATCTTCGCCATCGCCACCGGCATCGAGGAGCACGACAACTACGCCGTCGACTTCATCGAGGCGACGCGGATCATCCGCCAGACCCTCCCCCATTGCCACGTCTCGGGCGGCGTGTCGAACGTGTCGTTCTCGTTCCGCGGCAACGAGACCGTGCGCCAGGCGATCCATAGCGTGTTCCTCTACCACGCGATCCGCGCCGGCATGGACATGGGCATCGTCAATGCCGGGGCGATGCCGATCTACGACGACCTCGATCCCGAGCTGCGCGAGCGCGTCGAGGACGTGGTGCTCAACCGCCGCCGCGACGCCACCGAGCGCCTGCTGGAGCACGCCGAGAAGTACAAGGGCAGCAAGGGCAAGGCGCGGGCCGAAGACCTGTCCTGGCGCGAGCGTCCGGTCGCCGAGCGCCTGGCGCACGCGCTGGTGCACGGCATCGACGCCTGGGCCGAGCAGGACGCCGAGGAGGCGCGCCGGCAGAGCGCGCGGCCGCTGGACGTCATCGAAGGCCCGTTGATGGACGGCATGAACATCGTCGGCGACCTGTTCGGGGCGGGCAAGATGTTCCTGCCGCAGGTGGTCAAGTCCGCGCGCGTGATGAAGAAGGCCGTGGCCTACCTGCTGCCGTACATCGAGGCCGAGAAGCTGCGCACCGGCGATGCCGGCAAGAACAACGGCAAGGTGGTGATGGCCACGGTCAAGGGCGACGTGCACGACATCGGCAAGAACATCGTCGGCGTGGTGCTGGCCTGCAACAACTTCGAGGTGGTCGACCTCGGCGTGATGGTGCCGGCGCAGAAGATCATCGACGCCGCGATCGCCGAGAACGCCGACCTGGTGGGCGTGTCAGGCCTGATCACGCCCTCGCTGGAGGAGATGAGCCACGTCGCGCGCGAAATGCAGCGCCAAGGGCTGCAGGTGCCGCTGATGATCGGAGGCGCCACCACCTCGCGGGCGCATACCGCGCTCAAGATCGATCCCTTCTACAAGTCGCCCACGATCTGGGTCAAGGACGCCTCGCGCGCGGTGGGCGTGGCGCAGTCGCTGGTCTCGCCGGAACTGCGCGGCTCCTTCGTGGCGGCCAACGAGGCCGATTACGCCGAGATCCGCGAACGCCACCGCAACCGCGGCGACGCCAAGCGGCTGGTGTCGCTGGAGAAAGCGCGCGGCCAGAAGTTCGACGGCGGCTGGGCCGGCTACACGCCGCCTGCGCCGAGGCAGCCTGGCCTGCACGTGTTCGACGACTATCCGCTGGAGGAGCTGGCCGCCTGCATCGACTGGACGCCGTTCTTCCAGGCCTGGGAACTGGCCGGCAAGTTCCCGGCGATCCTCGATGACGAGGTGGTCGGTCGCCAGGCCTCGGAACTCTACCGCGACGCGCGCGCGATGCTTGAGCGCATCATCGCGGAGAAGTGGCTGACCGCGCGCGGCGTGTTCGGGCTTTGGCCCGCGGCCAGCGTGGGCGACGACGTGCTGGTCCGCCACGACGGTGGCGAGGAGCGGCTGCACTTCCTGCGCCAGCAGGTCGACAAGCCCGTCGACCGCCCCGACTTCTGCCTCGCCGACTTCATTGCGCCGCAGGGCTGCGGCCAGCAGGACTGGATCGGCATGTTCGCGGTGACCACCGGCATCGGCATCGAGGAGCACCTGGCGCGCTTCCAGGCCGACCACGACGACTACAACGCCATCCTGCTCAAGGCGCTGGCCGACCGCCTCGCCGAGGCCTTCGCCGAACGCCTGCACCAGCGCGTGCGCATCGAGTTCTGGGGCTATGCCGCCGACGAGGCGCTCGACAACGAAGCCCTGATCGCCGAGCGCTACCGCGGCATCCGCCCTGCCCCCGGCTACCCGGCCTGCCCCGAGCATAGCGAGAAGCAGACCCTGTTCCGCCTGCTCGACGCGCAGCGCAATGCCGGCATGACCCTGACCGAGAGCTTTGCGATGCTGCCCACCGCGGCGGTCTCCGGCTACTACTTCAGCCATCCGCGCAGCCAGTACTTCGTGGTCGGACGGGTGTCGAAGGAGCAGGCCCAGGACTACGCGCGGCGCAAGGGCGTGGAGCTGGCGCAGGTGGAGCGCTGGCTGGCGTCCAACCTCGACTACGACCCGGAGTAGCGGGCGACGCGTTCGCCCCGGCCGGAAACCGGAGTCAGGCGGCCTCGGCCCGGCGCTGTTCCAGCGCGGCGAGCATCGCCAGTACCGCGTCCGCGGTTTCGCGCGGGCGCTCCATCGGGAACAGGTGGCCGCCCTCGATCCAGCGCAGGTGCGGGCCGACCACCTGGCGCGTGGCGCGCATTCCGGTCTGGCGCAACTCGCGCGAGCGCGTGCCGCCGATGAAGCCGATCGGCGCGAAGGCGCGGTACGCGGCCTCGACCACGGTGCGGGTCGGCAGGCTGCGGTAGATCGCCAACTCCACCTCGTGGTCGAAACGCAGGATACGGCTGCCGTCCTCCCGCGTCGCCGTGCCGTGCTCGACATAGCGGCGCAGGGTCGCCGGGTCCCAGCGCGCGAACGTGGGCTTGGCGGCAAAATGTGCGTGCACCGCGTCGAGGTCGGGCCAGTGGCGCCGCCGCCTCGCGGTCTCGCGCAGCGGCAGCAGGTAGCGGTCGAAGCCGACCTGGCGGCCCAACCGCACCAGCCGCGCGGTGAGGCCGCCGATCAGCGGCGAATCGAGCAGTACCACGCCGGCGACGCGCGGCCCGAGGGAGGCCGCTGCCAGGACGCTCAGGTAACCGCCCAGCGAATGCCCCACCAGCCACAACCGCGCACGGGGGTCGACCTGCGCGTCCACGTGCTCGCACAGCTGCCGCGCCAGCGCCGTCCAGCGCGGCCCGACGGGATAGTCGCCGCCATGGCCGAAACGGTCCACGGCGGACACCTCGAGCCGGCCGCGCCAGGCCTCGAACAGTTCGCCGTACACCGGACCGGGGAAACCGTTTGCGTGCGCGAACACCAGGTGGTCGCGCGGGGTAGCGGGCATGGCGTCGGTCATGCGGCGCGGCGGCTTACCAGACCAGGTCGTCGGGCGCCTGGTACTTCGGATCCGCGTAAGGATCCTCGCCGGCCGGCGCGTCGGGATCGACCTTGAGCGCGACCGCCGCCGGGAAGATCGACTCCACCTCGGCCAGGTCGGCCGCGGTCACCAGCAGGTAGCGCCCATTGAGCTGGGCCACCCCGAGCTCGCCCGCGTTGAGCGCGCGCAGCTGGTCGGCATTGACGTAGATGCGCTTGATCTTCCCGCCATAGGGGAAGTGCCGCGCGATCTCCGCCTCGGGATCGTTGAGCGTGCGGTCCTTGAGGAACGCCTCGAGCTTCGCGCGCGCCTCGCGGCGCAGCCGCGCTTCCTCCTGGCGCCGGCGTTCGGCCTCGATGCGCTCGTCCTTCTCCTTCTGCGCGCGGATCGCATAGGCCTTGGCCAAGTCGATGTCCTCCTGCGAGCGCGGGCGTCCTGGCTTGCCGGGCTTGCGCGGCCTGCCGCCGGGCGCCGCGGCGGCACGCGGCCCGTGCTTCTGCGGGTCGCCCTTGCCGGCCCCACCCTTGTGCGGTCCGCGCTGCGGGGCGGGCTTGCGCTCGCTCGCGGGCGCGGGCTTGAAACCCAGGCCGAGCAGCTGGTCGCGCAGTGAATCGCTCATCGGAATACGAAGCTCAGTAATGCGGCGGCGGGGGCTCGAGGGCGGGGTCGCCCGGCCCGTCGCCACGGGTCAGTTTCAGGTCTTCCAGCACGCGCTTCAACAGCTCCGCGTTGGACACCGCTTCAAGGCGCATCTGCGTCAGCGCGTCGTTCAGTTCGGAAAGCAGCTGTTCCTGGAAGGCCAGGCGCATCTCCAGCTCGACCACGCGCTGTTCGAGTGCATCGGACATGGACTTACTCCCTGATGGACCGGCCGCGGCCGATGCCCCAGTAGGCGATGCCGGCGGCCTCGACCTCGGCCGGGTCGTAGAGGTTGCGGCCGTCGAAGATCGCCGCATCGCCCAGCGTGCGTCGGAGCGCCGCGAAATCGGGGCTGCGGAACTGTTTCCACTCGGTCACCACCGCCAGCGCGTCGGCGCCCTGCAGCGCGGCGTGGTCGCTGTCGCACAGCACCAGGTCGTCGCGATCGCCGAACAGGCGCCGCGCCTCCCGCACCGCCTCGGGATCGAAGGCGCGCACGCGGGCACCGGCCTCCCAGAGCTGCTGCAGCAGGCGCCGGCTCGAGGCCTCGCGCATGTCGTCGGTATCGGGCTTGAACGCCAGTCCCCACAGCGCCACGGTCTTGCCGCGCAGGGCATCGATCCCGCCGTAGTGGCGCAGCATCAGCTCGAACAGGTGTCCTTTCTGGCGCTCGTTCACCGCCTCGACCGCATGCAGCAGCAGCGGCTCGTGGCCATGCTGCACGGCCGTGCGCGCCAGCGCCTTGACGTCCTTGGGGAAGCACGAGCCGCCGTAGCCGGCGCCGGGATAGATGAAGTGCCAGCCGATGCGCGGATCCGAGCCGATGCCCTTGCGCACCTGCTCGACGTCGGCGCCCACCTTCTCGGCGATACCGGCGATCTCGTTCATGAAACTGATCTTGGCCGCGAGCATGGCGTTGGCCGCGTACTTTGTCAGCTCGGCCGAGCGCACGTCCATGGACACGATGCGGTCGTGGTTGCGGTTGAACGGCGCGTACAGCCTGCGCAGGCTGGCGATCGACGCCTCGCTGGCGCTGCCGATCACGATGCGATCCGGCCGCATGCAGTCCTCGACCGCAGCTCCCTCCTTGAGGAACTCCGGGTTGGAGACCACGTCGAACTCGATCCCGACCCCGCGCGCCGAGAGTTCGGCGGCGATGGCCTCGCGGACCCGGTCGGCCGTACCCACCGGCACGGTCGACTTGCTGGCCACGATGGCCGGCGCCTGCAGGTGGCGGCCGATGGTCCGCGCCGCCTCCAGCACGTGGCGGACGTCGGCGCTGCCGTCGTCGTCCGGCGGCGTGCCCACGGCGATGAAGATCACCTCGGCGCCGGCGACCGCGCCCGCCGCGTCGGTCGTGAACGACAGACGGCCCGCGGCGTGGTTGGCCCGGACCATCGGCTCCAGCCCGGGCTCGTAGATCGGCACCACGCCGCGTTCCAGGCCGTCGATCTTGGCCTGGTCCACGTCCACGCACACCACGCGGTGCCCGACCTCGGCCAGGCAGGTGCCGCTCACCAGGCCGACGTAGCCGGTCCCGAAGATCGTGACTTGCATCCTTCGCGTCCGGAATCCGGCCCGGCGCGCGTCAGCGCGCGGCGTTGACGATGTCGAGCAGTTCCACCTCGAACACCAGCGTGGCGTTCGGGCCGATCGGGCCGCCGGGCGTGCCCTGCTCGCCGTAGCCGAGGTTACCGGGGATCCACAGGCGATACTTGCTGCCCACCGGCATCAGCTGCAGGCCTTCCTGCCAGCCCGGCACGACCTGTGCCAGCGCGAACTCGACCGGCTCGCCGCGGGCGTAGGAGTCGTCGAACACCTCGCCGTTGAGCAGGCTGCCGCGGTAGTGCACGCGCACGCTGTCCTCGGCGGACGGGCGCGCGCCCTCGCCGGCGCTGAGCACCTGGTACTGGAGGCCCGACTCGGTCACCTGCACGCCTTCCTTCTTCGCGTTCTCGGCGAAGAACTTCTCGCCTTCCTCGATGTTGCGCTTGCCGGTCTCCTGCAGTTCCGCCAGCTGCTTGGCCTGCATGCGCATGCCGAAGGACTGCATGACCTGCATCGCCTCTTCCTGGCTCAGCAGCGGGTCCTTGCCGTCGAGCGTGGCGCGCACGGCCTTGAACAGGGTGTTGAGGTCGACCTCGTCCTTGGCGCCCTTCAGGCTCTCGCCGATCTGCATGCCGATGACATAGCTCACCTGCTCGCGCTCGGTCTTCATGCCGCCCAGCGGCTGCACCGTCGCCGTCGTGGCGTCGGCATCCTCGCCGCCGTCGACCGGCTTGCCGGTGTCCTTGTCCAG